>NZ_PZKQ01000009.1:0-84426 GCF_003046645.1 Escherichia sp. MOD1-EC6475
AATCCTCGTACCCCAGCCACATTAAAAAAGCTCGCTTCGGCGAGCTTTTTGCTTTTCTGCGTATATTCAATGTCGAATGCGATGTTGACACGTCTTATCCTTCAATGTCGGATGCGACGCTGCCGCGTCTTATCCGACCTACGGTTGGCATGCATCCGGCAATGTTGTAAGGCTATAATCCTAACGCATATTTCAGCGCCTGACGTTTCAAAACGCCAGCACGCTCCGCCGCCATTAATCCGAGATTACGCATAAAACGCAGCGGCGGCAGATTATTGCTGAATCCGGCATAAAACAGATCCATACCGCTCTGCATAATAAAGTTATCCGCCATGCGCCGCATCTGGTAACGTTTGAGGATCGGATAACTGGCCCACGCTTCGCCGTAGCTGCGGGCGTTCACCAGAACGTCAATCAGGGCATCGACATCACGATAACCAAGATTCACCCCCTGCCCCGCCAGCGGATGGATGGTATGCGCGGCATCGCCCACCAGCGCAAGCCCTGGCTGAACATACTGCAATGCATGACGGCGCGTCAGCGGAAAAGCGCCTGCGGCAAGCGGCGTCACATAACCCAGACGCGACGGGAAATGTTTCGCGATTTCCGTCTGGAGCTGCGCCATATTCATATTCTGCAACTGGCGAATACGCGCCGGAGAGTCATACCACACCAGCGATGCCCAGTTATCAAACAACGGCAGAAACGCACGCGGTCCGTCCGGGGTAAATTGCTGCCAGGTGCTGTCGCCGGGATCGTTCTCACACTGTACGCTAATCAACATACACGACTGCGCATACTGCCAGGCATGAACGCCAATTCCCGCCATCTGCCGCACCTGCGAATTTGCGCCGTCGGCACCAATCACCAGTTTCGCGCGGATCGTTTCACCGCCCTTCAGTTCCAGCTCCTGAAGATCATTATGGCGATGCAGCGCAATCAGCGAGGTTGGCACACGTAGCGTTACTTTCGGATGCGCTTCCAGCGCCTGCCACAGCGCCTGTTGCAGGACCGTGTTTTCCACCATATAGCCAAGCAACGGTAGCTTAAGTTCAGCGGCGTCAAACACCACATGCGCCGTTTCCCACTCCCACGTTTCCAGTCTGCGGTAAGGATGGCAACGCATGGCCTGTACCGCATCCCAGACGCCTAAACCTTTAAGCAATGATACCGAAGCCGCGCTGATCGCTGAGATCCGAACGTCCGGTTGGCTGTCAGCGACAAACGGTGCAGGTTCTGCGTGCTCGATCACCGTTACCGTAAATCCGTGCTGTGCCAGTCCCAGCGCCAGTGCGCCACCGACCATTCCTCCGCCGACAATGGCAATTTCCGTTGGTTGATTTGTCATGGTCAATCATCCTGTTAGCAATATGCTTTAAGTTTACAGGATTTTTACCCCCAAGGGCTGATAACGCTCATACTGGTCACAACGGCAGCAAAGCATTACACTATGCGCCCTGCATTCCTGGCTACTATTTCGCAAGAGCAAGTCGATGACCAAAAAACTCCATATTAAAACCTGGGGCTGTCAGATGAACGAGTACGATTCATCGAAGATGGCCGATCTGCTGGATGCCACCCACGGCTATCAACTGACCGACGTGGCGGAAGAAGCGGATGTGCTGCTGCTGAACACCTGCTCAATCCGCGAGAAGGCTCAGGAAAAAGTCTTCCATCAGTTGGGTCGCTGGAAACTGTTAAAAGAGAAGAATCCAGACCTGATTATCGGCGTCGGTGGCTGCGTGGCATCGCAAGAAGGCGAGCACATTCGCCAGCGCGCCCACTATGTCGATATTATTTTTGGGCCGCAAACGCTGCACCGCCTGCCGGAGATGATCAACTCTGTGCGCGGCGACCGCAGCCCGGTTGTAGATATCAGCTTCCCGGAAATCGAGAAGTTTGACCGTCTGCCGGAACCGCGCGCCGAAGGGCCGACCGCATTTGTCTCCATCATGGAAGGCTGCAATAAATATTGCACCTACTGCGTGGTGCCTTACACCCGTGGTGAAGAGGTAAGCCGTCCATCCGACGATATTCTGTTTGAGATTGCCCAGCTTGCGGCTCAGGGCGTGCGTGAAGTCAACCTGCTCGGTCAGAACGTGAACGCCTGGCGTGGTGAAAACTACGACGGCACCACTGGATCGTTTGCCGATCTGCTGCGTCTGGTTGCAGCGATCGACGGGATCGATCGTATTCGCTTTACCACCAGCCATCCGATCGAATTCACCGACGATATTATCGAAGTGTATCGCGACACGCCGGAGCTGGTGAGCTTCCTGCACCTGCCGGTACAAAGCGGTTCCGATCGCATTCTGAACCTGATGGGGCGTACCCACACGGCGCTGGAGTACAAAGCGATCATCCGTAAACTGCGTGCGGCGCGTCCGGATATTCAGATCAGTTCTGACTTCATCGTTGGCTTCCCTGGCGAAACCACCGAAGACTTCGAGAAAACGATGAAGCTGATTGCCGACGTCAATTTCGACATGAGCTACAGCTTTATCTTCTCAGCACGTCCAGGAACGCCTGCCGCCGATATGGTTGATGATGTTCCGGAAGAAGAGAAGAAGCAGCGTCTGTATATTCTGCAAGAGCGCATTAATCAGCAAGCGATGGCATGGAGCCGCCGGATGCTCGGCACCACCCAGCGTATTCTGGTAGAAGGGACTTCACGTAAGAGCATCATGGAGCTTTCCGGGCGTACCGAAAATAACCGCGTGGTCAACTTCGAGGGCACACCGGATATGATCGGTAAATTCGTCGATGTAGAAATTACCGACGTCTACCCGAACTCTCTGCGCGGTAAAGTGGTGCGAACTGAAGATGAAATGGGTCTGCGCGTGGCAGAAACACCAGAATCGGTGATTGCCCGTACCCGCAAAGAAAATGACCTTGGCGTGGGTTATTATCAGCCGTAATTCTCAGGCTCGCCGTTCCGGCAAGTTATGAGATTGACGACAAATGCAAATTGCCTGATGCGCTACGCTTATCAGGCCTACATGATTCCTGCAATATATTGAATTCGCATGAATTTGTAGGCTGGATAAGGCGTTTACGCCGCATCCGGCATGAACAATACGCACTCCGTCAATTATCACTGGCCCGCCGTTCCGGTGGGCCTTGTTTTTTCTCTCTTTATCCCCATCTTTATCGCAATGCTTGCGCCTTTTTCCTGTGGCGTGAATAATTTCCTTATAGGCCGGTGAATGTTCAGCTTCCGGCGGCATACAGATAAGAGGAACGGTTTGAACATAGACACTCGCGAAATCACCCTGGAGCCAGCAGACAATGCGCGTCTGTTGAGCCTGTGCGGCCCGTTTGATGACAACATCAAGCAGCTCGAACGCCGTCTCGGCATCGAGATCAATCGCCGCGATAACCACTTTAAACTGACCGGCCGTCCGATTTGCGTCACCGCTGCGGCAGACATTCTGCGTAGCCTGTATGTCGATACTGCCCCGATGCGCGGTCAGATTCAGGATATCGAGCCGGAACAGATCCACCTTGCGATTAAAGAAGCGCGAGTGCTGGAGCAAAGCGCGGAGAGCGTGCCGGAGTACGGCAAAGCGGTCAATATCAAAACCAAACGCGGCGTAATTAAGCCGCGCACGCCAAACCAGGCGCAGTACATCGCCAATATTCTCGACCATGACATCACTTTCGGCGTTGGCCCGGCGGGTACGGGTAAAACCTACCTGGCGGTAGCTGCGGCGGTTGATGCCCTGGAACGTCAGGAAATCCGCCGTATTCTGCTGACTCGTCCAGCAGTAGAGGCCGGTGAGAAGCTGGGTTTTCTGCCTGGCGATTTAAGCCAGAAAGTAGACCCGTATCTGCGCCCGCTGTACGACGCGCTGTTTGAAATGCTTGGCTTTGAGAAAGTCGAGAAACTGATTGAGCGCAACGTTATTGAAGTCGCGCCGCTGGCCTATATGCGTGGTCGTACGCTGAATGACGCCTTTATCATTCTCGATGAGAGCCAGAACACCACCATCGAACAGATGAAGATGTTCCTGACCCGTATCGGTTTTAACTCAAAAGCAGTTATCACCGGCGACGTCACACAGATCGACCTGCCGCGTAATACTAAATCAGGCTTACGTCATGCCATCGAAGTGCTGGCCGATGTCGAAGAGATCAGCTTTAACTTCTTCCACAGCGAAGACGTGGTTCGTCACCCGGTGGTGGCGCGTATCGTTAACGCCTATGAAGCCTGGGAAGAAGCCGAACAAAAACGAAAAGCGGCGCTGGCGGCAGAACGCAAGCGCGAAGAACAGGAACAAAAATGAGTCAGGTGATCCTCGATTTACAACTGGCATGTGAAGATAATTCCGGGTTGCCGGAAGAGAGCCAGTTTCAGACATGGCTGAATGCGGTGATCCCGCAGTTTCAGGAAGAATCGGAAGTGACTATTCGCCTAGTCGATACCGCCGAAAGCCACAGTCTGAATCTGACCTATCGCGGTAAGGATAAGCCGACCAACGTGCTCTCCTTCCCGTTTGAAGTGCCGCCTGGCATGGAGATGTCGCTGCTGGGCGATCTGGTTATCTGCCGTCAGGTGGTTGAGAAGGAAGCACAGGAGCAAGGCAAACCACTGGAGGCGCACTGGGCGCATATGGTGGTGCACGGCAGTCTGCATTTGTTAGGTTACGATCACATCGAAGATGACGAAGCAGAAGAGATGGAAGCCCTCGAAACAGAGATTATGCTTGCTCTGGGCTATGAGGATCCGTACATTGCCGAGAAAGAGTGATTTGCCAGGCATTTGACTGGCAAACGTCCCCGCCGTTGGCGATTAACGACGGCGTTTTGATTAACTAACATGAGAACCCATACGACGCCATGAGCGACGACAATTCACACAGTAGTGACACGATAAGCAACAAGAAGGGATTTTTCTCCCTGTTACTCAGCCAACTTTTCCACGGTGAACCGAAAAACCGTGACGAACTGCTGGCGCTGATCCGTGATTCCGGGCAGAACGACCTTATCGACGAAGATACGCGCGATATGCTCGAAGGGGTAATGGACATCGCAGACCAACGCGTTCGCGACATCATGATCCCCCGCTCCCAGATGATTACCCTGAAACGCAACCAGACGCTGGACGAATGCCTTGATGTCATCATCGAGTCCGCCCACTCACGTTTCCCGGTGATTAGCGAAGACAAAGATCACATTGAAGGGATTCTGATGGCGAAAGACTTGCTGCCGTTTATGCGTAGCGATGCTGAAGCCTTCAGCATGGACAAAGTGTTACGTCAGGCGGTTGTCGTTCCTGAAAGTAAGCGCGTAGACCGGATGCTGAAAGAGTTTCGCTCTCAGCGTTACCACATGGCGATCGTCATTGACGAATTCGGTGGTGTTTCCGGTCTGGTGACCATTGAAGACATCCTGGAACTGATTGTTGGTGAGATTGAAGACGAGTATGACGAAGAAGATGATATCGACTTCCGTCAGCTGAGTCGTCATACCTGGACCGTGCGCGCACTGGCTTCCATTGAAGACTTCAACGAAGCGTTCGGCACCCACTTTAGCGATGAAGAGGTCGACACTATCGGTGGTCTGGTGATGCAGGCATTTGGGCATCTTCCGGCGCGTGGCGAAACCATCGACATCGACGGTTACCAGTTCAAGGTGGCGATGGCTGACAGTCGGCGTATTATTCAGGTTCATGTCAAAATCCCGGATGACTCACCCCAGCCGAAGCTGGATGAATAAAACCGAAACTGGATAGATAACTACATGGCTTTTGCCTCATTAATTGAACGCCAGCGCATTCGCCTGCTGCTGGCGTTATTATTCGGTGCCTGCGGAACGCTGGCCTTCTCTCCTTATGATGTCTGGCCTGCGGCGATTGTTTCGCTGATGGGGTTGCAGGCACTAACCTTTAACCGTTGCCCACTCCAGTCTGCCGCTATCGGCTTCTGCTGGGGATTTGGTCTCTTTGGCAGCGGTATTAACTGGGTCTATGTCAGCATTGCGACCTTTGGCGGGATGCCTGGCCCGGTAAACATCTTCCTGGTGGTACTGCTGGCGGCGTATCTGTCGTTGTATACCGGGCTGTTTGCCGGTGTGCTGTCGCGGCTGTGGCCGAAAACGACCTGGTTGCGCGTAGCCATTGCGGCTCCTGCCCTCTGGCAAGTGACCGAGTTTCTGCGCGGTTGGGTGCTGACTGGCTTCCCGTGGTTACAGTTCGGCTATAGTCAGATTGACGGCCCGTTAAAAGGGCTGGCACCGATAATGGGCGTGGAAGCCATTAACTTCCTGCTGATGATGGTAAGCGGCCTGTTGGCGCTGGCGCTGGTCAAACGCAACTGGCGTCCGCTGGTGGTAGCCGTCGTGCTGTTTGCCCTTCCCTTCCCGCTGCGTTACATCCAGTGGTTTACCCAGCAACCGGAGAAAACCATTCAGGTTTCGATGGTTCAGGGCGATATTCCGCAATCGCTGAAGTGGGATGAAAGCCAGCTTCTTAATACGCTGAAAATTTATTACAACGCGACGGCGCCGCTGATGGGCAAATCTTCACTGATTATCTGGCCGGAGTCGGCGATAACCGATCTGGAAATTAATCAGCAACCGTTCCTCAAAGCACTGGACAGTGAGTTGCGCGATAAAGGTAGTTCACTGGTAACCGGGATTGTCGACGCGCGCCTCAATAAGCAGAACCGCTACGATACCTACAACACCATCATTACGCTGGGTAAAGGTGCGCCGTACAGCTACGAATCAGCCGATCGCTATAACAAAAACCATCTGGTGCCGTTTGGCGAGTTTGTCCCGCTGGAATCGATTCTGCGTCCGTTAGCGCCGTTCTTTGATCTGCCGATGTCCTCATTCAGCCGTGGACCATATATCCAGCCACCGCTGTCGGTGAATGGTATTGAGCTGACTGCGGCCATTTGCTACGAGATCATTCTCGGCGAGCAGGTGCGCGATAACTTCCGTCCGGATACCGACTATCTGCTGACCATCTCAAACGATGCGTGGTTTGGTAAGTCTATTGGTCCGTGGCAGCACTTCCAGATGGCGCGAATGCGTGCGCTGGAGCTGGCGCGCCCGCTGCTGCGTAGCACCAACAACGGCATTACGGCGGTAATTGGTCCGCAAGGTGAGATTCAGGCGATGATCCCGCAATTCACCCGCGAGGTGTTGACCACTCACGTGACGCCAACCACCGGACTCACACCGTACGCACGTACCGGCAACTGGCCGCTGTGGGTACTGACAGCACTGTTTGGTTTTGCCGCTGTGCTGATGAGTCTGCGTCAGCGACGTAAATAATCCCTTCTTATCGTGCCGGAATACATCCCGTATTTCGGCACATTCACCGGATGCAGCGTCAATGCATTATCCGGATGACAAAATACGTCCCTCCAACTTTGGCACATCTATTGCTTTGTTATACAAGGCAAACCTTGAACCGGCGTCAGTACAACCCGGTTGCACCACAGCAATCCACGGGCAGCACCAAAAGAGTGCATTTTAAGAATTTTGCTTCGGAATGGTGCGGTACATCTCGCAAAAACAAACAATAAAACAGCAATATCTTTACATTTAGCCAAACTAAATGTTACCTAACAAGCACAACACTGCACAATAAAGTTGCAGATGATAACAACACAAACACTCACAACGGGTATCCATGCGTTCTTAACGCAGGAGATAAAGGAGTTGGATATGCAACTACGTAAACCTGCCGCAGCAATCCTGGCCCTGGCGCTTTCTGCAGGTCTGGCACAGGCAGAAGACGCTGCCCCGGCAGCTGGCAGTACGCTGGACAAAATCGCCAAAAACGGCGTGATTGTCGTCGGTCACCGTGAATCTTCAGTACCTTTCTCTTATTACGACAATCAGCAAAAAGTGGTGGGTTACTCACAGGATTACTCCAACGCCATCGTTGAAGCAGTGAAAAAGAAACTCAACAAACCGGACTTACAGGTGAAACTGATTCCGATCACCTCACAAAATCGTATTCCGCTGCTACAAAACGGCACTTTCGATTTTGAATGCGGTTCAACCACCAACAACCTCGAACGCCAGAAACAGGCCGCTTTCTCTGACACCATTTTCGTGGTCGGTACGCGCCTGCTGACCAAAAAAGGCGGCGATGTTAAAGATTTTGCCGATCTGAAAGATAAAGCCGTAGTCGTAACTTCCGGCACCACTTCTGAAGTTTTGCTCAACAAACTGAATGAAGAGCAAAAAATGAATATGCGCATCATCAGCGCCAAAGATCACGGTGACTCTTTCCGCACCCTGGAAAGCGGTCGTGCCGTTGCCTTTATGATGGACGATGCCCTGCTGGCCGGTGAACGTGCGAAAGCGAAGAAACCAGACAACTGGGAAATCGTCGGCAAACCGCAGTCTCAGGAAGCTTACGGCTGCATGTTGCGTAAAGACGATCCGCAGTTCAAAAAGCTGATGGATGACACTATCGCTCAGGTGCAGACCTCCGGTGAAGCGGAAAAATGGTTTGATAAGTGGTTCAAAAATCCAATTCCGCCGAAAAACCTGAACATGAATTTCGAACTGTCAGACGAAATGAAAGCTCTGTTCAAAGAACCGAATGACAAGGCACTGAACTAATTACAAGAACCAGGGGCGGAAATTCCAGCCCTCTCGATTGTTACGTAGCACGGACAGACTATACGCCTGATGGTCGTTCCCCATCGGGCCTGAAAACCGCAATACGCTGGGTAACAATCTTCGAGGGTAGCAGTTAACGCTGCTACCCTCTTTTTTTCTGGAGTAGATTTATGTCTATAGACTGGAACTGGGGTATTTTTTTACAACAAGCCCCGTTCGGCAACACCACCTATCTCGGCTGGATCTGGAGCGGCTTTCAGGTGACGATCGCTCTGTCGATCTGCGCCTGGATTATCGCTTTCCTCGTCGGCTCGTTATTCGGCATTTTGCGTACCGTTCCTAACCGTTTTCTCTCCGGTCTGGGTACGTTGTATGTCGAACTGTTCCGCAACGTGCCACTGATTGTGCAGTTCTTTACCTGGTATCTGGTGATCCCGGAGCTACTGCCAGAGAAAATTGGCATGTGGTTTAAGGCGGAGCTGGATCCTAATATTCAGTTTTTCCTCTCCTCCATGCTTTGCCTGGGGCTGTTTACCGCCGCCCGTGTTTGCGAACAGGTACGCGCCGCGATCCAGTCGTTACCCCGTGGGCAAAAAAATGCCGCGCTGGCAATGGGTTTGACGCTACCGCAGGCTTACCGCTACGTACTGCTGCCTAACGCTTATCGTGTTATCGTCCCGCCGATGACGTCCGAGATGATGAACCTGGTGAAAAACTCCGCCATCGCCTCGACCATCGGGCTGGTCGATATGGCGGCGCAGGCCGGTAAATTGCTCGATTACTCCGCTCACGCCTGGGAATCGTTCACTGCTATTACGCTGGCGTATGTGTTGATTAACGCGGTTATCATGCTGGTGATGACGCTGGTTGAACGTAAAGTTCGCCTGCCCGGCAACATGGGAGGCAAATAATGTACGAGTTTGACTGGAGTTCTATTGTCCCTTCCCTGCCGTATCTGCTGGATGGGCTGGTGATCACCCTGAAAATCACTGTCACAGCAGTCGTGATTGGTATTTTGTGGGGCACCATGCTGGCAGTGATGCGCCTGTCCAGCTTTGCGCCGATTGCTTGGTTTGCCAAAGCCTACGTTAACGTATTCCGCTCGATTCCTTTAGTCATGGTTTTGCTATGGTTTTACCTGATTGTGCCGGGTTTTCTGCAAAACGTGCTGGGATTATCGCCGAAAACCGATATCCGCTTAATTTCTGCGATGGTGGCGTTTTCGATGTTTGAAGCGGCCTACTATTCAGAGATTATCCGTGCCGGTATTCAAAGTATTTCTCGTGGGCAGTCGAGCGCCGCGCTGGCGCTGGGGATGACTCACTGGCAGTCGATGAAACTCATCATTCTGCCACAGGCGTTTCGTGCAATGGTGCCGCTGCTGCTCACTCAGGGCATCGTTCTGTTCCAGGATACCTCGCTGGTGTATGTGTTATCTCTGGCTGATTTCTTCCGTACCGCCTCAACCATTGGTGAGCGTGATGGTACGCAGGTTGAGATGATCCTGTTTGCCGGATTTGTTTATTTCGTTATTAGCCTTAGCGCATCGTTGTTGGTCAGCTACTTGAAAAGAAGGACAGCATAATGATTACCCTGAAAAATGTTTCAAAATGGTATGGTCACTTTCAGGTGCTGACCGACTGCTCAACCGAAGTGAAAAAAGGTGAAGTAGTGGTGGTTTGCGGCCCGTCTGGTTCCGGTAAATCAACGCTGATTAAAACCGTCAACGGCCTCGAACCGGTGCAGCAAGGCGAAATTACCGTCGATGGCATCGTGGTTAACGATAAGAAAACCGATCTGGCAAAGCTGCGCTCCCGTGTGGGAATGGTGTTCCAGCATTTTGAGCTGTTTCCCCATCTGTCGATTATCGAAAACCTGACGCTGGCGCAGGTGAAAGTACTTAAACGCGATAAAGCGCCGGCTCGTGAAAAAGCACTGAAACTGCTGGAGCGAGTCGGGCTTTCTGCTCACGCCAATAAGTTTCCGGCGCAGCTTTCCGGTGGTCAGCAGCAGCGTGTGGCAATCGCTCGCGCGTTATGTATGGACCCCATCGCCATGCTGTTCGACGAACCGACATCGGCGCTGGATCCGGAGATGATCAACGAAGTACTGGACGTGATGGTCGAACTGGCGAACGAGGGGATGACCATGATGGTGGTGACCCACGAAATGGGCTTTGCCCGTAAAGTGGCGAATCGGGTGATCTTTATGGACGAGGGAAAGATTGTCGAGGACTCGCCGAAAGACGCTTTCTTCGATGATCCGAAATCGGACCGCGCAAAAGACTTCCTCGCGAAAATCCTGCATTAATCACTCTGGCGCGCATAGCCAAGTGCGCGCCATCTCACGCTTTATCGTTTCGCTCCTCGTATCTGTTACATCCTGGCGTTACCCTTGTCGCAAAGAAGCACACAACAAGGAGCAACAATGGCACTGCCAATTCTGTTAGATTGCGACCCAGGTCATGATGACGCTATCGCAATAGTTCTCGCCCTCGCCTCACCAGAGCTTGATGTCAAAGCAATTACGTCTTCTGCCGGAAACCAGACACCAGAAAAAACATTACGTAATGTTCTGCGTATGCTGACCCTGCTTAATCGCACCGATATTCCGGTGGCAGGCGGCGCGGTGAAACCGTTAATGCGTGAGTTGATTATCGCAGACAACGTGCACGGCGAAAGCGGTCTCGACGGCCCGGCATTACCGGAACCCGCATTCGCACCGCAAAACTGCACGGCGGTGGAGCTGATGGCGAAAACGCTGCGTGAAAGTGTGGAACCCGTCACCATTGTCTCTACCGGACCGCAAACTAACGTCGCCTTGCTGCTCAATAGCCATCCGGAACTGCATAGCAAAATTGCCCGTATCGTGATTATGGGCGGTGCAATGGGGCTTGGTAACTGGACGCCAGCGGCTGAATTTAATATTTACGTTGACCCGGAAGCAGCAGAAATTGTCTTCCAGTCTGGAATTCCTGTGGTAATGGCAGGTCTGGATGTCACTCACAAAGCGCAAATTCACGTTGAGGACACCGAGCGTTTCCGCGCGATTGGCAACCCGATTTCAACCATCGTCGCCGAACTGCTGGATTTCTTCCTCGAATATCATAAAGATGAAAAATGGGGATTTGTTGGCGCACCGCTGCATGACCCATGCACCATCGCCTGGCTGCTGAAACCTGAACTGTTCACCACCGTTGAACGCTGGGTTGGCGTCGAAACGCAAGGGAAATATACCCAGGGCATGACAGTTGTTGATTATTACTATCTGACCGGCAATAAACCGAATGCCACTGTAATGGTCGATGTTGATCGTCAGGGCTTTGTTGATTTACTGGCAGATCGTCTGAAATTTTACGCTTAATACACGTCATTGATTAAGATCACCATGTAAAAATGTGGTGGTCTTACTCTGGCGCTCTCTTTTTCCTTCAAGATATAAATGCAATGGATAATGCAGAACTCGCCATTGGTATCGATCTCGGTACTACCAATAGTTTAATTGCCGTCTGGAAAGACGGTGCCGCGAAATTAATTCCAAATAAATTCGGTGAATATTTAACACCATCTATAATTAGCATGGATGAAAATAATCATATTCTGGTCGGAAAACCGGCTGTATCACGGCGTACTTCACATCCTGATAAAACCGCTGCGTTATTTAAACGTGCCATAGGCAGTAATACCAACTGGCACTTAGGCAATGGCACATTTAACGCGCCGGAATTGTCTTCTTTGGTATTACGTTCATTAAAAGAAGATGCCGAAGAATTTCTGCAACGCCCAATTAAAGATGTGGTGATCTCCGTTCCGGCTTATTTCAGTGATGAACAACGCAAACATACCCGTTTAGCAGCAGAGTTGGCAGGGTTAAATGCGGTACGCTTAATTAATGAACCCACGGCAGCCGCGATGGCTTATGGCCTGCATACGCAGCAAAACACCCGCTCGCTGGTGTTTGATCTCGGTGGCGGCACGTTTGACGTCACGGTGCTTGAGTACGCCACGCCGGTGATTGAAGTTCACGCCTCCGCTGGCGACAACTTTCTTGGTGGCGAAGATTTTACCCATATGCTGGTCGATGACGTTTTAAAGCGCGCGGATGTCGCCAGGACCACGCTTAACGAGAGTGAACTGGCAGCCTTGTACGCCTGTGTGGAAGCGGCAAAATGTAGCAATCATTCGCCAATGCACATTCGCTGGCAGTACCAGGATGAAACGCGGGAATGCGAATTTTACGAGAACGAACTGGAAGATTTGTGGTTGCCGCTGCTCAATCGCTTGCGAGTGCCAATTGAACAGGCGTTGCGCGATGCACGTCTGAAGCCGAGTCAAATCGACAGTCTGGTGCTGGTTGGCGGCGCGTCGCAAATGCCGCTGGTACAGCGAATCGCCGTGCGTCTGTTTGGCAAATTACCGTATCAAAGTTACGACCCGAGCACCATTGTCGCTCTGGGCGCAGCAATCCAGGCCGCCTGCCGCTTACGTAGCGAAGATATCGAAGAAGTGATCCTTACTGATATCTGTCCCTACTCTTTAGGCGTTGAAGTTAACCGCCAGGGCGTTTCCGGCATTTTCTCGCCGATTATTGAGCGAAACACCACGGTGCCTGTGTCACGAGTCGAAACTTACTCGACCATGCACCCGGAGCAGGATTCAATTACGGTGAATGTTTACCAGGGGGAAAACCACAAAGTTAAGAATAATATCCTGGTAGAGTCCTTCGATGTGCCGTTGAAGAAAACCGGGGCTTATCAATCAATTGATATTCGCTTTAGTTATGATATCAACGGTTTGCTTGAAGTTGACGTGCTTCTGGAAGACGGCAGCGTTAAGTCCAGAGTGATTAACCACAGCCCGGTAACATTGAGCACGCAGCAGATTGAAGAGAGTCGGACGCGGTTATCCGCATTGAAAATTTATCCGCGCGATATGCTCATCAATCGCACCTTTAAAGCCAAACTGGAAGAGTTGTGGGCGCGGGCGCTGGGTGACGAGCGAGAAGATATTGGTCGGGTGATCACCGATTTTGATGCGGCGTTGCAGTCAAACGATATGGCGCGCGTCGATGAAGTTCGTCAGCGGGCGAGCGATTATCTGGCAATTGAGATCCCCTGAACACGACTGCCGGATGCGGCGTAAACGCCTTATCCGCCTACCCGTAGGTCGGATAAGATGCGTCAGCATCGCATCCGACATTGAAGGATAAGATGCGTCAGCATCGTATCTAACTAAACAACATCGCAATTTTGCCGAGTGCATAACCTATCACCAGCACCGTTAAGCTGATTTTGATAATGCTGGAAATGCTCTGTGGTTTTTCAACCTCATCATTCTTCTCTTCATGTGCTTCAGGTGTTGGCTCATCGACATCTTCATCCACCGGCTCAAGCTTCACTTTCGTCAACAGCATCCGGGTGATAATGGCCTCTAATGGATGAGCATCTCCGCCTTCCAGCCTTGTATTAAGACGGGCCAGCATATCTTGTTTCGGAAACGCTTCAAGTACTACCTGTTCCGCTACCCGATACAAATCCAGTAACGGTGAATCTTCTTCTGTCTCGCTACCGACTCTCGATTTCCACCACGCCCATGCTTTGCGTTTGAAGAATAGCGACTCAATAAACGATTGACCTAACGGCGATAATTTTCCGCTATGTAAAATTTCCGCCCATAACAGCCGCGTCCGGGCGCTCTCACCAGGAACATATTTCAGCGGTTGACCTTGCGCATCTATCATGCTCCGCGCTTCGATAACCATCACTAATAACGCGAAATAATCCGGGCAATGACGCTTGCTCCACTGCAACAACAAATTATCAGCTTGTGTAGATGGGTAACTTTCCCAGTACGCGCCGAGATCGGCAAGCAGGCTTTCCCCCTCGCCGCAGTACAAACGTTGTGCACACTGGTAATACCGGGCATCTTCGCTTTCTGATTCTTCCGTTTGCCACTGTTGGGCAACAGGAATGAGTTCCGCTATACCTGTTTGCACCGAGCTGTACCAGCGCAACAGTTTGCGATGCAACTTCGCATCATCAGGAATGAACCACGGACCTTCCATCGCCAAAAACGCAGTGACATAGTCAGGATGGTAACGGCAGCAACGTTCCAGCGCGAAGTAATACTCAACCGTCTGGTTCTGCAACGCAACGGGATATTCCAGAAGGCTAAGGAAATCGAAACAATCACCAGCCTGAATGGCCTCAAGAAAAGCCTCCCTTTCTTCCTCATCTATTCCTTCGCTGTCATTAAACGAATGCCAGTTCAAACGCTCTGCCAGCAAAGAAGCACAATTTAATGAAAGATATCGCGCTTCTATAGCGATTGCACACAGCGGCCAGCGTAATTGATCGACATCATCCATGTTCCAGGTATTTAATTGCTGAATAAATTTCTGCCAGGCGGAGGGCTGAAAACGATCACTTTCTGAATCCAGTAATGTCCTGAATGCACGTAGTATTTCATGTTCAGCGGTGGCATCTTTTTCTTCATCATCTGCTTCCTCGACAGGATTTACCACCAATCGCAGCGCCTCTTCATAGGCCTGGCGTAATGCTTTAAACCCTTGTGGATCGGTTTCGGGATGACATAACGGTAAGCGAGCAAGATAAGCCTGGCGGATAATGTCTATTTGCGTCGTGCTTTCAATTTCGAGGATTTGCCAACATGTTTTCATAGGTCGTTCACATCCTTAAGCGTTACCGGGCATTCAGGCTGGACAGTTAATGGTTGCCAGGGAAGCGTGGCATAGAAACGATCGCTTCCCGCTGCCAGCTCTTCGAACATCCGACTCCCGGCGTTATCGTATTTGTACAGGGTTAGCGCCTCGCGTAGCGAAGTGTTGTCTTCGCACTGAGAAGATTGCCAGTAGAGACGTCCTAACGAATAGGCAGAAAAATAGTGCATCCAGCTGTGATAGTAATGGTGAGCTCGTACATAGACGCGCGATTGCAGCCATAAACTCTCTTCTTCCGTCAGCCACTTGTTGAGCACACCGACCCGTGACAGAAACCCCATTCGAACATAATCCCAGGCTTTGATTCCTGCCTCCCCACAACACAGGGCAGTTTCGGCAACAAATTGGGTATAAATCAACCCGCGTTCGGAGCCGCCAGCAATTAATGTGTTCCACTCATCAGGGGAAGATCGATGCCATGCCAGATATAAACCAGCTAAATTATTTGCGTGACCATCATCAGTCATCTGGTAAATAGTCTGAATTAAATCATCACGATTATTTATTCCCCAGGATGATGAGAGATCAAATTCTTTTATTCCGGTATACATTTTTGGCGAGTCATGTGCGGGCTTGCATCCCTGATTAAGAATTTCCATTGGCGTAGAAAGCGCAAATAGAAGGTGTTGTTCTTCCTTATCCATTTATTAACAATCCTTTAAGTACATTAACTGACTACTTTTTTATTAATGATGAGTATAAACTTGACGCTTTCAAAATAAAAAGAAAATCGAAGCATTGATAAATGAACAAAAAAATATATTTTATATTCGCAATATTTATAGTTGCGGCAATCACTTGTATTAGCCAACCTAAGAAAACGACCTTGCGCGATAAAGCTATGGCGAATTATGTCTTTGATTATTTAAGCGCACCGGGCAATCTTCCGTTTACCACGGCAGCAACGGAGCTTTCCGCCATTCATGGTCACTCGACGTCACAATATAGCCTTGGCGGATTTTATCTTCATGGCAGCAATGGTAAGCCTCTGGATTACACGATGGCGAGATACTGGTATGAGCAATCGGCAGAACAGGAAAATCCGCGCGCGCAGAGCAAACTAGGTTGGATCTACCTGAAAGGATTGGGTGTAAAGCCCGATAGTCGAATGGCAATCCAGTGGTATAAACAAGCTGCGGAAAAAGGATATGCCCATGCTCAATACACTTTGGGTTTGATTTACAGAAACGGCACTGGAATTAACATCAACAATTATGAAGCACGCAAATGGCTAAAACTGGCAGCGGATCAACATTATAAAAATGCGGAAAGATTACTGGCTGAACTTCCCGCACATTAAGGTTGAGTTTCAACCCAGTAGATGGAGTATTTTCCCTATCAAACCGGCAAAGATAAAAATGTAGAAGATAATTTTAATAACCCCGAGGCAACCAGGACCACCATCATCAGCGGGCATTGGCTGGGGTTGTGGCGCTGGTTCGACGATTTTCTGCCCGGCAAAATTCGCCGACTGAATTAATAATCGCCGAATAATTAATGCTTCCAGCGGACAACGATCTTCCACATCAAGACGACTCACAATCGGCATTAATGATTCTTCCGTAGTTGGTTCGCCAGCACCAGGCGAAGGGGTAGAGCAGAACTATAAGCAAGCGATGTACTGGTATCTGAAAGCTGCCTTTGAATGGTTTACGAAAGCCGCTGAATTCAATGATGCCACCGCCTGGTATAGGCTGGCCATTATGTACCACTATGACGAAGGAAGATCCGCCGATCTCCGACAGGCTCTCAACTTATACCGTAAGGTTCAGGCATCCAGTACAAGAGATGTCAATCAAGAAATCCGTGAGGTTGAAGATTTACTGTAGAGATAAAAACAAATAAGGGCCGGACGATTTTCATTCGACCCCAATTATCTTTATTGCTGTGCGAAATCAGACTATTACGGCTCGAACGGGCGTCTCTGGAACTGGTCATGACCACATTTCGGGCATAGCGTTAGGACTTCCGGCGTGTAGATCGGGAGATGGAAGTGACATTTCTCGCAGACCAGATTCCCCAGCCCTACCACTTCTCCGCTGTGATAAACCCCGTGATGGTTGAGATCCTGGAAAACTTCGCGCCATTCAAGCTGCGTTTTATCGGTGATGTCCGCCAGTTCCTGCCAGAGGCTTTCTTTAATCACCCGCATAAAAACACTGTCAGACTCTTCTTTCAGGCTCTCTTCATAGCTCATGGCGAACTCTTCCAGGTCACGCCTGACAGCTCGCGTCAACTCATCGACCTCGGTTCGCGTTAACTCCCCTGTTTTTATTACGCGCTCGCGCGCCTGTTCCACCAGTGCGTCGATATCACGTTCGCCATTGCGCAGGCGTTCGCTCAGTGACGCGACCAGTTCACGGTAATATTGAGCAACCTTGTTCATCGTTTCATCTCCCGGGTCGTTAACTGACTATAATAATAGACGTTCTTTGTTCCTTGCTTTGCTAATACGCCCACAAACTCTGTAAATTAATGTATGAATAATCCGGGCATCATTTCAACGTCGAGTGCGCGAAAGGCTGTTTTGACGCGGACGTTTGGGCTATGCTATGCGGATCTGAAAAACCACCTCAACGCTACATTTGTAGCCGTATTGAAAACAGGACCACTGGCTGCCATGCAAGAGCAATACCGCCCGGAAGAGATAGAATCCAAAGTACAGCTTCACTGGGATGAGAAGCGCACATTTGAAGTAACCGAAGACGAGAGCAAAGAGAAGTATTACTGCCTGTCTATGCTTCCCTATCCTTCTGGTCGACTACACATGGGCCACGTACGTAACTACACCATCGGTGACGTGATCGCCCGCTACCAGCGTATGCTGGGCAAAAACGTCCTGCAGCCGATCGGCTGGGACGCGTTTGGTCTGCCTGCGGAAGGCGCAGCGGTGAAAAACAACACCGCACCGGCACCGTGGACATACGACAACATCGCGTATATGAAAAACCAGCTCAAAATGCTGGGCTTTGGTTATGACTGGAGCCGCGAGCTGGCGACCTGTACGCCGGAATACTACCGTTGGGAACAGAAATTCTTCACCGAGCTGTATAAAAAAGGCCTGGTATATAAGAAGACTTCTGCGGTCAACTGGTGTCCGAACGACCAGACCGTACTGGCTAACGAACAGGTTATTGACGGCTGCTGCTGGCGCTGCGATACCAAAGTTGAACGTAAAGAGATCCCGCAGTGGTTTATCAAAATCACCGCTTACGCTGACGAACTGCTCAACGATCTGGATAAACTGGATCACTGGCCAGACACCGTTAAAACCATGCAGCGTAACTGGATCGGTCGTTCCGAAGGCGTGGAAATCACCTTCAACGTTAACGGCTATGACAACACGCTGACCGTTTACACTACCCGCCCGGACACCTTTATGGGTTGTACTTATCTGGCGGTAGCGGCGGGTCACCCGCTGGCGCAGAAAGCGGCAGAAAATAATCCTGAACTGGCGGCTTTCGTTGACGAATGTCGTAACACCAAAGTTGCTGAAGCTGAAATGGCAACGATGGAGAAAAAAGGTGTCGATACTGGCTTTAAAGCGGTTCACCCATTAACGGGCGAAGAAATTCCGGTTTGGGCAGCAAACTTCGTATTGATGGAGTACGGCACTGGCGCAGTCATGGCAGTTCCGGGTCACGACCAGCGCGACTACGAGTTTGCCTCTAAATACGGCCTGAACATCAAGCCGGTTATCCTGGCGGCTGACGGTTCTGAACCGAATCTCTCCCAGCAGGCGCTGACGGAAAAAGGCGTGCTGTTCAACTCTGGCGAGTTCAACGGTCTTGACCATGAAGCGGCCTTTAACGCCATTGCCGACAAACTGACGGCAATGGGTGTTGGCGAGCGTAAAGTAAACTATCGCCTGCGCGACTGGGGTGTTTCCCGTCAACGTTACTGGGGTGCGCCGATTCCGATGGTGACGCTGGAAGACGGCACGGTGATGCCTACCCCGGACGACCAACTGCCGGTGATCCTGCCGGAAGATGTGGTAATGGACGGTATTACCAGCCCGATCAAAGCAGATCCTGAGTGGGCGAAAACCACCGTTAACGGTATGCCGGCGCTGCGTGAAACCGATACTTTCGACACCTTTATGGAGTCCTCCTGGTACTATGCGCGCTACACTTGCCCAGAGTACAAAGAGGGTATGCTGGATTCCAAAGCGGCTAACTACTGGCTGCCGGTGGATATCTATATTGGTGGTATCGAACACGCCATCATGCACCTGCTCTACTTCCGCTTCTTCCACAAACTGATGCGTGATGCAGGCATGGTAAACTCTGACGAACCAGCGAAACAGCTGCTGTGTCAGGGTATGGTGCTGGCAGACGCCTTCTACTATGTAGGCGAAAACGGCGAACGTAACTGGGTTTCCCCGGTTGATGCTATCGTTGAGCGCGACGAGAAAGGCCGTATCGTGAAAGCGAAAGACGCGGCAGGCCATGAACTGGTGTATACCGGCATGAGCAAAATGTCCAAGTCGAAGAACAACGGTATCGACCCACAGGTGATGGTTGAACGTTACGGCGCGGACACCGTTCGTCTGTTTATGATGTTCGCTTCTCCGGCGGATATGACTCTCGAATGGCAAGAGTCCGGCGTTGAAGGGGCTAACCGCTTCCTGAAACGTGTCTGGAAACTGGTTTACGAGCACACTGCGAAAGGTGATGTTGCGCCGCTGAACGTTGATGCACTGACTGAAGATCAGAAAGCTCTGCGTCGTGATGTTCATAAAACTATCGCTAAAGTGACTGATGATATCGGTCGTCGTCAGACCTTCAACACCGCAATTGCGGCGATTATGGAGCTGATGAATAAACTGGCGAAAGCGCCGACCGATGGCGAGCAGGATCGCGCGCTGATGCAGGAAGCCCTGCTGGCCGTTGTCCGTATGCTTAACCCGTTCACGCCGCACATCTGCTTCACGCTGTGGCAGGAACTGAAAGGCGAAGGCGATATCGACAACGCGCCGTGGCCGGTTGCAGACGAGAAAGCGATGGTGGAAGACTCCACGCTGGTGGTGGTGCAGGTTAACGGTAAAGTCCGTGCCAAAATCACCGTTCCGGTAGATGCAACGGAAGAACAGGTTCGCGAACGTGCTGGCCAGGAACATCTGGTAGCAAAATATCTTGATGGCGTTACCGTGCGTAAAGTGATTTACGTACCGGGTAAACTCCTCAATCTGGTCGTTGGCTAAGCGCGGGAGGAAGCGTGCGATATCTGGCAACATTGTTGTTATCTCTGGCGGTGTTAATCACCGCCGGGTGTGGCTGGCATCTGCGTGATACCACGCAGGTTCCTTCCACTATGAAGGTCATGATCCTGGACTCAGGCGACCCGAACGGGCCGTTAAGCCGTGCGGTGCGTAATCAGTTACGTCTGAACGGTGTCGAGTTGCTTGATAAAGAAACCACGCGTAAGGACGTTCCATCCCTGCGTTTGGGCACTGTATCAATCTCCCAGGATACCGCTTCAGTTTTCCGTAATGGTCAAACTGCTGAATATCAAATGGTGATGACCGTCAGCGCGTCGGTATTGATCCCTGGCCGTGACATCTACCCGATTAGCGCCAAAGTCTTCCGTTCGTTCTTCGATAACCCGCAAATGGCGTTAGCGAAAGATAATGAGCAAGGCATGATCATTCAAGAGATGTACGACCGTGCTGCCGAACAGCTGATTCGTAAGCTGCCAAGCATTCGCGCTGCGGATATCCGTTCCGACGAAGATACGTCGAAAACAACGGATACTGCAGCAACGCCTGCACGCGTCTCTACCACACTGGGTAACTGATGATTCGGTTGTACCCGGAACAACTCCGCGCGCAGCTCAATGAAGGGCTGCGCGCGGCGTATCTTTTGCTTGGTAACGATCCTCTGTTGTTGCAGGAAAGCCAGGACGCTGTTCGTCAGGTGGCTGCAACACAAGGATTTGCAGAACACCACACTTTTTCCATTGATCCCAACACCGACTGGAATGCGATATTTTCGCTATGCCAGGCCATGAGTCTGTTCGCCAGTCGACAAACGCTATTGCTGCTGTTACCAGAAAACGGACCAAATGCGGCGATCAATGAACAACTTCTGACACTGACCGGACTGCTGCATGACGATTTGCTGTTGATCGTGCGCGGCAATAAATTAAGCAAAGCGCAGGAAAATGCTGCCTGGTTTACTGCTCTTGCTAATCGAAGCGTGCAGGTAACCTGTCAGACACCGGAGCAGGCTCAGCTTCCTCGCTGGGTTGCTGCGCGTGCAAAACAGCTCAACTTAGAGCTGGATGACGCTGCAAATCAGATGCTCTGCTATTGTTATGAAGGTAACCTGCTGGCGCTGGCACAGGCACTGGAGCGTTTATCGCTTCTCTGGCCGGACGGCAAACTGACATTACCGCGCGTTGAGCAGGCAGTGAATGATGCCGCGCATTTCACCCCTTTTCATTGGGTTGATGCTTTGTTGATGGGCAAAAGCAAGCGCGCGTTGCACATTCTTCAGCAACTGCGTCTGGAAGGCAGCGAGCCGGTTATTTTGTTGCGCACATTACAACGTGAACTGTTGTTACTGGTTAATTTGAAACGTCAGTCTGCCCATATGCCGCTACGCGCGTTATTTGATAAGCATCGCATTTGGCAGAACCGGCGGGGCATGATGGGCGAGGCATTAAATCGCTTAAGCCAGCCGCAGTTACGTCAGGCCGTGCAACTTCTGACACGAACGGAACTCACCCTCAAACAAGATTACGGCCAGTCGGTGTGGGCAGATCTGGAGGGATTATCCCTTCTGTTGTGCCATAAACCACTGGCAGACGTATTTATCGATGGTTGATATGAAATCTTTACAGGCTCTGTTTGGCGGCACCTTCGATCCGGTGCACTATGGTCATCTTAAACCCGTGGAAACGCTGGCGAATCTGATTGGTCTGACGCGAGTGACTATTATCCCTAACAATGTTCCTCCGCATCGTCCACAGCCGGAAGCAAACAGCGCGCAGCGAAAACATATGCTTGAACTGGCTATTGCCGATAAACCACTGTTTACCCTTGATGAACGTGAGTTAAAACGCAATGCCCCCTCTTACACTGCGCAAACACTCAAAGAGTGGCGACAGGAACAAGGCGCCGATGTGCCACTGGCGTTTATTATTGGTCAGGACTCACTGCTGACTTTTCCCACCTGGTACGAATACGAAACGATCCTCGACAATGCGCATTTAATTGTCTGTCGGCGTCCTGGCTACCCGCTTGAAATGGCGCAACCACAATACCAGCAGTGGCTGGAAGATCATTTGACGCATAATCCGGAAGATCTGCACCTTCAGTCTGCCGGTAAAATTTACCTCGCTGAAACGCCGTGGTTTAACATCTCGGCGACCATCATCCGCGAACGCTTGCAAAACGGCGAATCATGTGAAGATTTGTTGCCGGAATCGGTATTGACCTACATTAACCAACAAGGCTTGTATCGCTGATACCTGTCATCACGGAGGGAATGATGCGACTGTGGTTAATTCGTCACGGCGAAACGCAGGCAAATGTCGATGGATTGTACAGTGGTCATGCGCCGACGCCACTGACTGCACGCGGTATCGAGCAAGCTCAAAGCCTGCATACCCTGTTGCGTGATGTTCCCTTCGATATGGTTTTATGTAGTGAACTGGAACGCGCGCAGCATACCGCGCGGCTGGTTCTCAGTGACCGCCAGCTCCCTGTACAAACCGTCCCTGAGCTTAATGAAATGTTTTTTGGTGACTGGGAGATGCGGCATCATCGCGATTTGATGCAAGAAGATGCCGAAAACTATAACGCATGGTGCAATGACTGGCAGCATACCGTCCCAACTAACGGTGAAGGTTTTCAGGCGTTTTCGCAGCGGGTAGAAAGGTTTATTGCCAGATTTGTTGAATATCAGCACGACAAAAATATATTAGTCGTCAGCCATCAGGGCGTGTTGAGTCTGTTAATTGCCCGCTTACTTGGTATGCCAGCCGGGGCGATGTGGCATTTTCGTGTAGACCAGGGCTGCTGGAGCGCCATTGAAGTCAATGACGCATTCGCAACTCTACGCGTCCTCAATAGCCGTGCTATATGGCACAGGGATGCATGACTTTTCTGTTTTTTTGCATGTAAGGTGCAGCGCCCATTGACAGCCCCGGACAGGCTGATATTCTCCGCAGCCAGACTTTTTCCGCTAAACACGACTTTGTAGAAATTGTTTTACAAAAATGGCGATGCAATCTGCGGCGCGGGGTGGGATGATAGCCCACTTTCGAAAGCCGATTCGGCGACAATTGTCCCGAAATCGCCTCTGGTTCAGGTATACTGACAAACCGTTTTTATCTTTTTAATTCACCCAGGGGGAAAACTTGCAGGGTAAAGCACTCCAGGATTTTGTTATCGACAAAATTGATGACCTCAAAGGTCAGGACATCATCGCCTTAGACGTTCAGGGCAAATCCAGCATCACCGACTGCATGATCATCTGTACGGGTACGTCCAGCCGTCATGTTATGTCCATTGCTGACCACGTTGTTCAGGAGTCTCGTGCTGCTGGTCTATTGCCGCTCGGCGTAGAAGGTGAAAACAGCGCCGACTGGATTGTCGTTGATTTGGGCGAAGTTATTGTCCATGTCATGCAGGAAGAGAGCCGTCGCCTGTATGAACTGGAAAAACTCTGGAGTTAATGTGTGAAGCTGCAACTTGTGGCCGTGGGAACGAAAATGCCGGACTGGGTACAAACCGGTTTTACTGAGTACCTGCGTCGTTTTCCGAAAGATATGCCTTTTGAGCTGATTGAAATTCCGGCTGGAAAACGCGGCAAGAACGCGGACATCAAGCGCATACTCGACAAAGAGGGTGAGCAGATGCTGGCAGCCGCAGGCAAAAACCGCATTGTCACCCTCGACATTCCAGGCAAGCCCTGGGACACACCGCAGTTAGCCGCTGAACTGGAACGATGGAAGCTTGATGGCCGCGACGTCAGCCTGCTTATTGGCGGGCCTGAAGGGTTATCACCTGCCTGTAAAGCAGCGGCAGAACAAAGCTGGTCGCTTTCCGCGCTGACCCTCCCCCATCCGCTGGTTCGCGTACTGGTCGCAGAGAGTCTGTACCGGGCGTGGAGCATTACCACCAACCATCCTTATCATCGTGAGTGATAAGAAAGCTTTGAGTAGAAAACGCAGCGGATGAAACTACAGAACTCTTTTCGCGACTATACGGCAGAGTCCGCACTGTTTGTGCGCCGGGCGCTGGTCGCCTTTTTGGGAATTTTGCTGCTGACCGGCGTGCTTATCGCCAACCTGTATAATCTGCAAATTGTTCGTTTTACCGATTATCAGACCCGTTCTAATGAAAACCGCATCAAACTGGTGCCTATCGCCCCCAGTCGCGGCATTATCTACGACCGTAACGGCATCCCTCTGGCACTCAACCGCACTATCTATCAGATAGAGATGATGCCGGAGAAAGTCGATAACGTGCAGCAAACGCTGGATGCCCTGCGCAGCGTCGTCGATCTGACCGATGATGATATCGCTGCATTCAGAAAAGAGCGCGCACGTTCACACCGTTTCACCTCGATTCCAGTGAAAACTAACCTGACTGAAGTACAGGTGGCGCGCTTTGCCGTCAATCAGTACCGTTTTCCCGGGGTGGAAGTTAAAGGCTATAAACGCCGTTACTATCCCTACGGTTCAGCGTTGACTCACGTCATCGGCTATGTGTCGAAAATCAACGATAAAGACGTCGAACGCCTGAATAATGACGGCAAACTAGCCAACTATGCGGCAACGCATGATATCGGTAAGCTGGGAATTGAGCGTTACTATGAAGATGTGCTGCACGGTCAAACCGGTTATGAAGAGGTTGAAGTTAACAACCGTGGTCGCGTCATCCGCCAGTTAAAAGAAGTACCGCCGCAAGCCGGACACGATATTTACCTGACGATAGATCTCAAACTCCAGCAGTATATTGAAACACTGCTGGCAGGCAGCCGCGCGGCTGTAGTAGTCACCGATCCGCGCACGGGCGGTGTGCTGGCGCTGGTTTCCACGCCAAGCTATGACCCAAACTTGTTTGTTGACGGTATCTCCAGCAAAGATTATTCCGCATTGCTGAACGACCCGAACACACCGCTGGTGAACCGAGCCACGCAAGGGGTTTATCCACCGGCGTCTACGGTTAAACCTTATGTGGCAGTTTCAGCATTAAGTGCGGGGGTGATCACTCGCAATACTACGCTGTTTGACCCAGGCTGGTGGCAGCTGCCTGGTTCGGAAAAACGTTACCGTGACTGGAAAAAATGGGGCCATGGTCGCCTGAATGTCACAAGATCGCTGGAAGAATCTGCAGACACCTTCTTCTACCAGGTGGCCTACGATATGGGGATCGATCGCCTTTCCGAATGGATGGGTAAATTCGGTTATGGTCATTACACCGGTATCGATCTTGCAGAAGAACGTTCCGGCAACATGCCTACCCGCGAATGGAAACAAAAACGCTTTAAAAAACCGTGGTATCAGGGTGACACCATTCCGGTCGGTATCGGTCAGGGTTACTGGACAGCGACCCCAATCCAGATGAGTAAGGCACTGATGATCCTGATTAATGACGGTGTCGTGAAGGTTCCGCATTTGCTGATGAGTACCGCCGAAGACGGCAAACAGGTGCCATGGGTACAACCGCATGAACCGCCAGTCGGCGATATTCACTCCGGTTACTGGGAGCTGGCGAAAGACGGTATGTACGGGGTTGCTAACCGCCCTAACGGTACGGCACATAAATATTTTGCCAGCGCACCGTACAAAATTGCGGCGAAATCGGGTACAGCTCAGGTCTTCGGTCTGAAAGCGAACGAAACCTATAATGCGCACAAAATTGCTGAGCGTCTGCGTGACCACAAATTGATGACCGCCTTTGCGCCGTATAACAATCCACAAGTGGCTGTCGCCATGATTCTGGAGAACGGCGGCGCAGGCCCGGCGGTCGGTACGCTGATGCGCCAGATCCTCGACCACATTATGCTGGGCGATAACAACACCGATCTGCCTGCGGAAAACCCAGCGGTTACCGCAGCGGAGGACCATTAATCATGACGGATAATCCGAATAAAAAAACATTCTGGGATAAAGTCCATCTTGATCCCACGATGCTGCTGATTTTACTGGCATTGCTGGTCTACAGTGCTCTGGTAATCTGGAGTGCCAGCGGCCAGGATATCGGCATGATGGAGCGTAAAATCGGTCAGATCGCAATGGGTCTGGTCATTATGGTCGTAATGGCGCAAATCCCTCCGCGCGTTTATGAGGGATGGGCGCCCTATCTCTATATTATCTGTATTATTTTGCTGGTGGCGGTAGATGCCTTTGGTGCCATCTCTAAAGGTGCTCAACGCTGGCTGGATCTCGGTATCGTCCGTTTTCAGCCATCGGAAATTGCCAAAATAGCCGTACCGCTGATGGTGGCGCGCTTTATCAACCGCGACGTTTGTCCGCCGTCGTTAAAAAATACCGCCATCGCGCTGGTGCTGATATTTATGCCCACGCTGCTGGTTGCAGCGCAGCCTGACCTGGGGACATCAATTCTCGTTGCGCTTTCCGGTCTGTTCGTACTGTTCCTCTCTGGCCTTAGCTGGCGCCTGATCGGCGTTGCAGTGGTGCTGGTAGCCGCGTTCATTCCGATTCTGTGGTTCTTCCTGATGCATGATTACCAACGCCAGCGCGTAATGATGCTCCTCGACCCAGAATCAGACCCTCTTGGCGCGGGTTATCACATTATTCAGTCTAAAATAGCTATTGGCTCCGGCGGATTACGCGGCAAAGGCTGGCTGCATGGTACTCAGTCACAGCTTGAATTTCTGCCCGAACGCCATACCGACTTTATCTTCGCGGTACTGGCAGAAGAGCTGGGATTAGTGGGTATTTTGATTCTGCTCGCTCTCTATATTCTGCTGATCATGCGCGGACTGTGGATAGCCGCCAGAGCGCAAACCACCTTTGGTCGCGTCATGGCTGGCGGCTTAATGCTGATATTATTCGTTTATGTCTTCGTAAATATTGGTATGGTAAGCGGTATTCTGCCGGTTGTAGGGGTTCCGCTCCCACTGGTCAGTTATGGAGGATCGGCGCTTATAGTGCTGATGGCTGGGTTCGGGATTGTGATGTCAATCCACACCCACAGGAAAATGTTGTCGAAAAGCGTGTAAGAGGTGCGCAATGCGTAAGCAGTGGCTCGGGATCTGCATCGCGGCAGGAATGCTCGCGGCATGTACAAGCGATGATGGTCAGCAACAGACGGTAAGTGTACCGCAGCCTGCGGTATGTAATGGCCCAATAGTTGAGATTGGCGGGGCAGAACCGCGTTTCGAACCACTGAACGCGACAGCGAATCAGGATTACCAGCGCGATGGCAAAAGCTACAAAATCGTGCAGGATCCATCACGCTTTAGTCAGGCTGGCCTGGCTGCTATTTATGATGCCGAACCGGGCAGCAATCTGACGGCCTCAGGTGAAGCGTTCGATCCGATGCAGCTAACAGCGGCACACCCGACGCTACCGATCCCCAGCTACGCGCGAATCACTAACCTGGCTAACGGTCGGATGATTGTGGTGCGCATTAACGATCGTGGTCCCTACGGCAACGACCGCGTAATTTCACTTTCGCGCGCGGCAGCCGACCGTCTTAACACCTCGAACAACACCAAAGTTCGCATCGACCCGATTATCGTCGCCCAGGATGGTTCACTTTCTGGCCCAGGTATGGCTTGTACTACTGTCGCCAAACAGACTTATGCCCTGCCCGCACCACCCGACTTAAGCGGCGGCGCGGGAACAAGCTCAGGGTCTGGCCCGCAGGGTGACATTCTTCCGGTCAGTAATGCGACGCTAAAAAGCGAAGATCCGACCGGCGCGCCGGTAACCAGCAGCGGTTTTCTCGGCGCACCAACCACCTTAGCACCTGGTGTACTGGAGGGCAGCGAACCGACGCCGGCACCGCAGCCAGTGGTCACAGCTCCGGCTTCAACGCCTGCAACAACACCAGCAATGGTGACACCGCAAGCAGCTTCGCAAAATGTCAGCGGTAACTTTATGGTGCAAGTCGGTGCTGTCAGCGATCAGGCGCGCGCTCAACAGTATCAACAGCAGTTAGGACAGAAGTTCGGCGTCCCCGGTCGTGTGACCCAAAACGGCGCAGTCTGGCGGATCCAGCTTGGCCCATTTGCCAGCAAAGCCGAAGCCAGTACCTTGCAGCAACGTTTACAAACCGAAGCCCAATTACAGTCATTTATTACCACCGCGCAGTAGCGTAAAGCAGGCAACTGAAGTGTCAATTTCTGTAAATGACGTTAACAAAGTCACGCGGAAAGTCAGATGCCTGCCGGTAGTGCATTTGCTATAGTAGGGCACTTTTTTTAATTCCATCACGGATGTCGTAGTTCAGACCATGAATACCATTTCTTCCGCTCGTATCATGAAGCGCCTGGCGCTCACCACGGCTCTTTGCACAGCCTTTATCTCTGCTGCACATGCCGATGACCTGAATATCAAAACTATGATCCCGGGTGTACCGCAGATCGACGCGGAGTCCTACATCCTGATCGACTATAACTCCGGCAAAGTTCTCGCCGAGCAAAATGCAGATGTCCGCCGCGATCCTGCCAGTCTGACCAAAATGATGACCAGCTACGTTATCGGCCAGGCAATGAAAGCGGGTAAATTTAAAGAAACTGATTTAGTGACCATCGGTAATGACGCCTGGGCTACCGGTAACCCGGTGTTTAAAGGTTCTTCGCTGATGTTCCTCAAACCTGGTATGCAAGTACCGGTTTCACAGCTTATCCGTGGTATTAACCTGCAATCCGGTAACGATGCTTGTGTTGCTATGGCAGACTTTGCCGCCGGTAGTCAGGATGCTTTTGTTGGCCTGATGAACAGCTACGTTAACGCGCTGGGTCTGAAAAATACCCACTTCCAGACCGTGCACGGTCTCGACGCTGACGGTCAGTACAGCTCTGCACGTGATATGGCGCTGATCGGCCAGGCACTGATTCGTGATGTGCCAAATGAATACTCTATCTATAAAGAGAAAGAGTTCACCTTTAACGGTATTCGTCAGCTCAACCGTAACGGCCTGCTGTGGGATAACAGCCTGAATGTCGACGGTATCAAAACCGGCCATACTGACAAAGCAGGTTACAACCTTGTTGCTTCCGCGACAGAGGGTCAGATGCGTCTGATCTCCGCAGTCATGGGCGGACGTACTTTCAAAGGCCGTGAAGCTGAAAGTAAAAAACTGCTGACCTGGGGCTTCCGTTTCTTCGAAACCGTTAACCCGCTGAAAGTAGGCAAAGAGTTCGCCTCTGAACCGGTTTGGTTTGGTGATTCTGACCGTGCTTCGTTAGGTGTTGATAAAGACGTTTACCTGACCATTCCACGTGGCCGCATGAAAGACCTGAAAGCCAGCTACGTGCTGAACAGCAGTGAGCTTCATGCGCCGCTGCAAAAGAATCAGGTCGTTGGTACTATTAACTTCCAGCTTGACGGTAAAACCATTGAGCAACGTCCGCTGGTGGTGTTGCAGGAAATCCCGGAAGGCAACTTCTTCGGCAAAACCATTGATTACATTAAATTAATGTTCCATCACTGGTTTGGTTGAAAATTGAACACTTGAAAGTGTAATTTCCGCCCCCATATACTAAGCATCAGTAAAAACTCCCGCCCTCTGGCGGGAGTTGCTATTTAATTACGTTACGCCGGAGCTGACATGAAAACCAAACTTAACGAACTGCTTGAATTCCCTACTCCTTTTACCTACAAAGTAATGGGGCAGGCGTTACCTGAGCTGGTTGATCAGGTGGTTGAAGTGGTACAGCGCCATGCGCCAGGTGACTACACCCCAACGGTAAAACCAAGCAGCAAAGGCAACTACCACTCGGTATCTATCACTATCAACGCCACTCATATCGAGCAGGTTGAAACACTGTATGAAGAACTGGGCAAAATCGATATTGTCCGCATGGTTCTGTAACTCGCTTTACCATTACCCGGCCTCCTGGTCGGGTAACTCCCCTCCCTCCTCTGTGATATACTTTTTCTCCACTTTTACTCATTCTCCACGGAGATGCCGTTTTGTATCAGGATAAAATTCTTGTCCGCCAGCTCGGTCTTCAGCCTTACGAGCCAATCTCCCAGGCTATGCATGAATTCACCGATACCCGCGATGAAAATACTCTTGATGAGATCTGGCTGGTCGAGCACTATCCGGTATTCACTCAGGGACAAGCAGGAAAAGCGGAACATATCTTAATGCCGGGCGATATTCCGGTGATCCAGAGCGACCGTGGCGGTCAGGTGACTTATCACGGCCCAGGTCAGCAGGTAATGTACGTTCTGTTTAATCTTAAACGCCGCAAACTAGGTGTGCGTGAGCTGGTGACCTTACTCGAACAAACGGTAGTGAATACCCTGGCTGAACTGGATATTGATGCACATCCTCGTGCCGATGCTCCGGGTGTCTATGTCGGGGAAAAGAAAATTTGCTCGCTCGGCTTACGTATTCGTCGCGGTTGTTCATTCCACGGCCTGGCATTAAACGTCAATATGGATCTTTCGCCATTTTTACGCATTAACCCTTGTGGTTATGCGGGAATGGAAATGGCTAAAATATCGCAATGGAGACCTGATGCGACAACCGATAATGTTGCACCACGGTTGCTGAGAAATATTTTAGCACTGCTAAATAATCCTGCCGTAGAATATATACCTGCTTAACGACGCTCATAAATGACCCAACTTGCACTGGGTCATTACTCATGCCCACATTTATGTCCTCTTTAACCGTTGCTGGCCTCTGGAGAGATAGCCCTTTTCAGCATTAAATGAGGAGCAAATGGATTGTGCTGCCTATTACAACAAATTCATCCGGCGTGCCCCAGACTTCATGAATGATTGATGTTACCGATAACGCCATTTGAAAAAATTATTGTTACAGCCAGATCACAGAGATAAACGACAAAATGGCACAAACCAACAACAATTTTACATTTTCGCGACCGCTTTGGCTGCTTTCTGGACCGTTTCAATGATATACTGCCAGTCGTTAATTCAAAAATAGTTGATAATTACAACAATCTATTGAGTTGAACGCTTTCCTTCGTAATTCGCAACTGGAACACGCACGCTATGAGTAAACCCATTGTGATGGAACGCGGTGTTAAATACCGCGATGCCGATAAGATGGCCCTTATCCCGGTTAAAAACGTGGCAACAGAGCGCGAAGCCCTGCTGCGCAAGCCGGAATGGATGAAAATCAAGCTTCCTGCAGACTCTACACGTATCCAGGGCATCAAAGCCGCAATGCGCAAAAATGGCCTGCATTCTGTCTGCGAGGAAGCCTCCTGCCCTAACCTGGCAGAATGCTTCAACCACGGTACAGCAACGTTTATGATCCTCGGCGCTATTTGTACCCGCCGTTGTCCGTTCTGTGACGTTGCCCACGGTCGCCCGGTAGCTCCGGATGCCAATGAGCCGGTGAAACTGGCGCAGACCATTGCCGATATGGCACTGCGTTATGTGGTTATCACCTCCGTTGACCGTGACGACCTGCGCGATGGCGGTGCCCAGCACTTTGCGGATTGCATTACAGCCATTCGGGAAAAAAGCCCGGAAATCAAAATTGAAACTCTGGTGCCGGATTTCCGTGGCCGTATGGATCGCGCGCTGGATATTTTGACCGCCACGCCGCCAGACGTGTTCAACCACAACCTGGAAAACGTGCCGCGTATTTACCGTCAGGTACGTCCGGGGGCGGATTACAACTGGTCGCTGAAACTATTAGAACGCTTTAAAGAAGCTCATCCGGAAATCCCGACCAAATCTGGTTTAATGGTGGGTCTGGGCGAAACCAATGAAGAAATTATTGAAGTGATGCGCGATCTGCGTCGTCATGGTGTGACCATGTTAACGCTGGGGCAATATTTGCAGCCAAGCCGCCATCACCTGCCGGTTCAACGTTACGTTAGCCCGGATGAGTTCGACGAAATGAAAGCCGAGGCACTGGCGATGGGCTTTACCCATGCTGCATGTGGCCCGTTTGTCCGTTCTTCCTACCACGCCGATTTGCAGGCGAAAGGGATGGAAGTTAAGTAATCCTGTAATAATTACTTACATCTGTCTGATAAAAACCCGCTATCTGAAGCGGGTTTTTTTTCGAACAAGATACTGAGGGAGCGTCCTGCTCGCCACGTCACTCTTTATGAGAGAGCTTTTCAGCCTGAAGATCAACGTCTGCGCCTTTCTTCGCCGCAGCATCGTCATCATTCATCGCTTTCTTGAATCCTTTGATAGCCGCTCCAAGGTCTCCGCCCAGCGTACGTAACTTCTTAGTCCCAAACAGCAGAACGACCAGTGCCGCAACGACCAGCAGTTTGGTAATACTAATCTCACCCATAGATACCTTCTTGACATAAAACCGGCAACAGAACGCGCCTTAAAAACCAGAGAATATTAACGGTCATTCGACGCGCGCACACAATAGCAATCTGTAACAAGGTGAATCAAGCGCCGAATAAAAAAACATCATAATAATTGCGGTGGCGCAAACCGTCGGTTGTTTAAGACGGGGAGTTGTGCACGTACCTGACGCACGCGTTCAGGTGTCACTTCCGCCATGATTAAGGCCGGCATTTCTGCCGCCGCCGCAATGGTGACGCCAAAGGGATCTATAATCCGGCTTTGCCCGATATTTTTGTTCCCGCACTCCCCTGCCGCCACCATATAACAGGTGGTATCCAGAGCACGAGCGGCAAGCAACGTTGACCAGTGATGTTCTTTGAGCGGTCCGCGAACCCAGGCTGCCGGAAGGACCAGGATTTCTGCTCCCTGTATGGCCTGTGCCAACGCCAGCTCCGGAAAGCGTAAGTCATAGCAGGTCATCAGCCCAACTTTCATGCCTTCGACCTCCAGTAACGGGGCTATTTCATTACCCGCATCAACATGACGCGACTCCTGAATGGAGAACGCATCATAAAGATGCAATTTGGCATAACGAGCGACAATTTTTCCCGCCTGAAGAGCCACCAGCATATTCCATGCGCGCCCCGGCGCAGAGGGAACATGAATCGTCAGAATTGTCGTCATCATGTTACGTTTACTTTCCCGCAATAAACGCCCGATAAATTGGCCTTCCAGCAGCTGCGCTGATTTAACAGATAGATCCGGATCATGATCGTCTCGTGCCAGCAAGGCTTCCGGCAGGACAAACAACGAGACGTCGTTTTCCGCCGCCTGCGCCATCAACGAGGCGCAAATTTCAGCGTTCTTTTCCCACACGGATGTAACAGCAAACTGTCCTGCGGCAACCAGCATTACCACCTCCTGTCAGAGTCGTAAAATTCGCCAACGACGATTATTCGGCGTTACACTTATCACTCATACAAATCAAATAGCAGGATTTTGCAGTGTTACAACTCCTTTTAGCAGTTTTTATTGGCGGTGGTACGGGAAGCGTGGCGAGATGGCTGTTAAGTATGCGATTTAACCCGCTGCATCAGGCGATTCCTTTGGGAACACTGGCAGCAAACCTGATCGGCGCATTCATCATAGGTATGGGATTTGCCTGGTTCAGTCGGATGACGAACATTGATCCAGTGTGGAAAGTGTTAATCACCACTGGGTTTTGTGGCGGGTTGACAACCTTCTCAACATTTTCAGCAGAAGTGGTGTTTTTATTGCAGGAAGGGCGTTTTGGCTGGGCATTACTGAACGTCTTCGTAAACCTGTTAGGTTCTTTTGCCATGACAGCACTGGCTTTCTGGTTGTTTTCAGCATCAACTGCACACTAAAGACCAAAAAAAACCCGCTGATTAAGCGGGTTTTGAATTCTTGCTGGCGTATCTTACAGAGCGATTACGTTTGCAGCAGAAGGGCCTTTGGCACCGTTAGTGATTTCGAACTCTACGCGCTGACCTTCAGCAAGAGTTTTAAAACCATTAGTCTGGATTGCAGAGAAGTGTACGAACACATCTTTGCTGCCGTCTTCCGGAGTAATGAAACCGAATCCTTTGGACTCATTAAACCACTTAACGTTACCTTTAATCTTAGACATCAAAATTACCTTTACATGAAAAATAGACACAAATGCTGTGTCGGTTACCAGTACACCAATTGTGGTACGCTTTGTCCAGTGCAACTTTGCTAAAAAGTGATAAAAGTCGCGTTATTTTTGGTGATACTTACCTTACACTATGATTTTTAAGGGTTTTGCAAAAACATAACTTGTCTAAAACTGAAACCGCATCCAGGCAAAGTAAACATTGCCATTGTCGCAGGTGCCAGGAATACAGGTCATCTGAAAAGTAGCCAGCCCATAGCCTACAGAAACCAATGGCAGTAACACCGGGACAGGTATGTCGTTCCCATTAGCACGCGCCGTTACGTACAATCCGTACCCGTTACCTTTCTCATCTCAACGCAACTGAGCCAAACCGCAGCCCCACGATTTTTCGCTATAGCGATCGTTTTTTTCTTTGTCATAAGCGAAAAGTGAATGCCAGGTGATGGCGGGAATATACAATTCATAATGTTCTGGCTGCTGCCAGGTTTTACCGAGACTCTATCTAAATGTGATAATCCATAGCTCCGTGCCAGCAGAAACTTAGTCAACACGGATTAGCGCAATAAAAACAAGAGGAATTACGGCAATAAATTTACTTGCGCCCATTAGTGACCATGAAATACTTATCAAAAATCCACTATCAGCATAGCTAAACTAAAATAAACAAACCTTAATTACTCCAACCTAAAGAACAAAATCAATATTTAATAGCGTTATACAAGAAAATATCATCAAATTATTCCGGAGACTTAATCGGTATTTTTCTTTCATATAGCCGCTTAATCAAAAAAATTTCGTCCCGACACGTTTCGAAACTGACAACAAAAAATCTTATTTTTTAATCACATGCAATAATAACCCAGCAAGCCAATATCCATTACACTACCAGCACGCATATAAAGAAAATCATTTTCTACGTAAAAAACAATCCTCCATCAAAACAATTAACAAAACCGCATCAATTACTTATCAATTAGTACACATAATCATATTAATAAATACCGGTCATAAAAATGCATTTTGTTATTCAGGTATAAAAAACAAAAACACCAATGTCTTAATGGTAGCTTTTCTTGATTTTAATCAGCATTCGCCCCCCATTTATTCGGCATATTTTCTCTTTAGTCTTAGGAATTTGTTATTATTTATCTTGAAGTCTGGAACAGGAAAAATTATGCTGACATTCATTGAGCTCCTTATTGGAGTTATGGTTATTGTGGGTGTAGCTCGCTACATCATTAAAGGGTATTCCGCCACCGGGGTATTATTTGCTGGTGGTCTGTTATTGCTGATTATCAGTGCCATTATGGGGCACAAAGTTTTACCTGCCAGCCAGACTTCAACGGGCTACAGTGCCACGGATATCGTTGAATACATTAAAATATTGCTGATGAGTCGCGGTGGCGATCTTGGCATGATGATTATGATGCTGTGTGGTTTTGCCGCTTATATGACCCATATCGGCGCAAATGATATGGTCGTCAAGCTGGCGTCAAAACCACTGCAGTACATAAATTCCCCTTACCTGCTGATGATTGCCGCCTATTTTGTCGCCTGCCTGATGTCACTGGCAGTTTCCTCCGCAACGGGCCTGGGCGTTTTACTGATGGCAACGTTGTTCCCGGTCATGGTGAACGTGGGTATTAGTCGCGGCGCGGCAGCTGCCATTTGCGCCTCACCGGCGGCGATTATTCTCGCACCAACTTCGGGGGATGTGGTGCTGGCGGCGCAGGCTTCCGAAATGCCGTTAATTGACTTCGCCTTCAAAACGACGCTGCCTATCTCAATTGCCGCAATTATCGGCATGGCGATTGCCCATTTTTTCTGGCAGCGTTATCTGGATAAAAAAGAGCACATCTCTCATGAAATGTTAGATGTCAGCGAAATCACTACCACCGCTCCCGCGTTTTACGCCATTCTGCCGTTCACACCGATCATTGGCGTGCTATTTTTTGACGGCAAATGGGGTCCGCAATTACATATCATCACCATTCTGGTGATATGTATGCTGATTGCCTCCGTTCTGGAATTTATTCGCAGCTTTAATACTCAAAAAGTCTTTTCTGGCCTCGAAGTGGCTTATCGCGGCATGGCTGATGCCTTCGCTAACGTGGTAATGCTATTAGTTGCGGCAGGGGTTTTTGCTCAGGGTCTTAGCACCATTGGCTTTATCCAAAGCCTGATCTCAATCGCTACCTCGTTTGGTTCAGCGAGCATTATCCTCATGCTGGTGCTGGTTATCCTGACGATGCTGGCGGCGGTGACTACGGGTTCCGGCAATGCGCCATTCTATGCATTCGTTGAGATGATCCCGAAACTGGCGCACTCTTCTGGTATTAACCCGGCATACCTGACTATTCCAATGCTACAGGCGTCAAACCTGGGTCGCACGATTTCGCCTGTCTCTGGCGTGGTGGTTGCGGTTGCCGGGATGGCAAAAATTTCGCCTTTTGAAGTGGTTAAACGCACCTCGGTACCGGTGCTTGTTGGGCTGGTGATTGTCATCGTGGCTACAGAGTTGATTGTACCCGGTACAGCCGCCGCAGTTACAGGTAAGTAATTCTCCTTGCCGGAGGCGTGCTTCCTCCGGCACTCTCTTCAGCCACTGTGGTAAATGCGCTGCGGCCTGCCAACTTTGCCGTGAACAATTTCAGCAATAATAAGATGGCGGCTGGCGCAATATTCAAGATAACGTCTGGCGGTAGTGCGACTGATGGTCAATGCCTGCGCTACCGTCTCCGCCGTATGTTGCACACCTGGCTCTTTGAAAAGTTTCCGCACTGCGTTAAGTGTCAACGCATCAATACCAGTCGGAAGATCGTCCTTCGGTTCGCCACGCGCATAAGCGTTAAACATCTCATCAATTTGCTTCTGACTGGCACTATCAATGCTTTCCAGCATATGTTTACGCTGGCGAAAACGGGTCAACGTCTGTCCCAGACGCTCATAAGCAATTGGTTTTATCAGATAATCAAACACACCACAGCGTACTGCTTCAGACACCGTTTCCATATCGCTGGCAGCAGTAGTAAACACCACGTCACCAGGATAATGCGCCTGCACCAGTTCATGCAGTAAATTAATCCCTCTACCGTCAGGGAGATAGTTATCCAGCAAGATAAGCCCCGGCTTAAAACGCTCGATCATCATTCGGGCCTGCGCCAGGTTTCCCGCCAGCAATATCTGACTGAATCCGGGAATGTGACGAATATATTCCGCATGCATCTCTGCCAGCGGCGTTTCGTCCTCAACGATCAATAGAGTTAATGGAGCTGTCATTAGGTTTCACTTTCGGAATATAGATTGAAAATAAAGTACCGCAGGGGTCATTCTCTTCAAGAGTGATAACTCCACCGCAGCGCGTTACATAGCTGGCAATAAGATACAACCCAATGCCATGCTCACCGGGTTCATCAGCACGCGTACTGACGCCCTGCTCAAATATTTTGTCGCGCAGAGCCTCTGGGACGCCGCAACCCTGATCGGCGACTTCAATCACCACATCATCGCCTTCATCACTCAAATATAATTCGACGATCTTATTCCCTTCATCGCTGCGCAAACTGGCTTCGAAGGCGTTATCGAGTAAGTTGCCCACAATCGCCGCAAACTCAGTGCTGTCCAGCCCTGGCGGCAGTTGAGAAAGCTGGCTACCGGGGACGATTGTCATTTTTAGCCCCAGTTCGCGGGCGCGCTGTACTTTACCAAACAACAGCCCCGCCACCTGGCGATCGGCAAAGGCTTCGCGCAGGCTGTCAATAAGCTGTTGCTGAGCCTGAGACTCCCCCTGAACCATCGCCAGCACGCGATCATACTCTTTCATCTGCAACAGACCATTGAGCGTAGACATCCAATTGAGATGTTCATGACGCAATGTGCGCAGGCTTTCAACGTATTGTTTAATTTGCGTCAGTTGTGCGTTAAGGGTGGAAATTTCGTCTTTACTACGAAAGCTGATAATTGCCCCCAGCAAATCATCACCAGAACGAATAGCCTCCCGATTAGCAATGACGCTCAGGCCGTTAAAATTTGTCACCACATCCTGGCGTTTTTCATCAATCTGCTCGGTGAAGAAATCGGCGGGTCTGACCACTTCTGCAATGGGTCTGCCCAGCCACTGCCGCCCCGGGGAACTCAGCCCCAGCATTTTTCTTGCGTTACGGTTGATGGCGGTTATGTCACCGTGCGGGTCTACTGCAATCAGCCCTTCATAAACCGAACTAAACAGCGCCTCCTGCTGACGAACAACGCGCGCAATTTGCTTCGGTTCCATCCCCATCATCTGGCGGCGGATATGTGCGGCTAAGAACCACGACAACAGCATCAGAATACCCAGCAGCACGACAAATACGCCGGCCATTGGTAATAAAAATTCGGCGCGCCAGCTATCGATTTTACTGACAAGGTAACCCACCGACACCACGCCGATGACTTTGCCATCATCATCAAAGATTGGTGTTTTGGCTCGCATCGCCATACCAATTGACCCTTTCCCGGTGATGAAGTAGCTCTCCCCTTTCTCCAGCGCGCCGGGTTTGGTGAACTGCATGGGATAACCAATTTTCTCGGGATTAGGATGGTAAAGACGGATCGAGTTGCGGTCACCTATCACCACGTAGTCGAAATCAGTATCTCTTTGCAATTTATTGGCGATGGTCGCCAGCCGTTTGTAATTACGCGTTTTAACTGCCGTGATGATGCTGTCATTGGAGGCAATAATTTTCGCCTGATTCATTGCCATATCGCGCACATGAAGCGTTAAATAGTCCTCGAAACTGGCCGTAAAATATTGCGCCAGTGCTGCGATGACAAATATTGAGAACACCAGAATCAGCAGGAAGATACGCAACGGAAATGCCAGTCGTTCGAAAAAAGCAAACTGTTTATTCTCATTAAACTGCAACATTGTTTTCCTTGCGGGGTAAACCCTGTTCTTTGGTGAATGTAATTAAAATGTTGAATCTCGATATATAAAAATCAAATATAATCGTGGCAAAATTCATTCATTAAATCAATTAAATAACTTAAAACCACGCACTAATCCGCAATTACATTAATTAAAAAACTTAAAACCATTAAATAAATAAAAAACCACTAACTCTATGTGAAATAAATCAAAATTTCACGCCGCAATACTCCTTAGGATGTATGGCAAAAGGAGAAACAGATATACCTCGCTCGCTGCCCTTTCTCCCAACTGAAAATAAAAGGTTATCAGTTTGCAACACTGAATAACATTCATTGCAAATTGATAACAACACATACCTTCAGGATATGACTTATTATGTTCGGCAATGATATTTTCACCCGGGTAAAACGTTCAGAAAATAAAAAAATGGCAGAAATTGCCCAATTCCTGCATGACAATGATTTGAGCGTTGACACAACAGTCGAAGTATTTATTACCGTAACTCGCAATGAAAAGCTTATCGCTTGCGGTGGAATCGCCGGAAATATTATTAAGTGCGTCGCTATCAGCGAATCTGTTCGCGGTGAAGGACTGGCGCTGACATTAGCCACCGAACTGATAAACCTCGCCTATGAACGACACAGCACGCATCTGTTTATTTATACCAAAACCGAATACGAGGCGCTGTTCCGCCAGTGCGGTTTTTACACGCTGACCAGCGTACCTGGCGTGATGGTGTTGATGGAAAACAGTGCCACACGTCTGAAACGCTATGCCGAGTCACTAAAAAAATTTCGTCATGAAGGGAACAAAATTGGCTGCATTGTGATGAACGCCAATCCCTTTACTAACGGTCACCGTTATCTGATTCAACAGGCAGCGGCACAGTGTGACTGGCTGCATCTGTTTTTAGTCAAAGAAGATTCTTCGCGCTTTCCCTATGAAGACCGGCTGGATCTGGTGTTGAAAGGCACCGCCGATATTCCGCGCCTGACCGTGCATCGCGGCTCCGAATACATCATCTCCCGCGCCACGTTCCCCTGCTACTTCATTAAAGAACAGAGCGTCATTAACCATTGTTACACCGAAATTGATCTGAAGATTTTCCGTCAGTACCTCGCTCCCGCACTGGGCGTTACCCATCGCTTTGTTGGTACTGAACCTTATTGCCGCGTGACCGCCCAGTACAACCAGGATATGCGCTACTGGCTGGAAACACCGACTATCTCCGCACCGCCCATTGAACTGGTTGAAATTGAGCGGTTGCGTTACCAGGAGATGCCGATATCCGCTTCCCGGGTACGCAAACTGCTGGTGAAAAACGATCTCACGGCTATCGCGCCGCTGGTTCCGGCAGCCACGCTGCATTACTTGCAGAATCTGCTTGAACACTCCCGCCAGGACGCGGCAGCTCGTCAAAAGACCCCCGCATGAGAAACAGGTGAAAAATGAAAATAAACCAGCCCGCCGTTGCAGGCACCCTTGAGTCTGGGGATGTGATGATACGCATCGCCCCGCTCGATACGCAGGATATCGACCTGCAAATCAACAGCAGCGTTGAGAAACAGTTTGGCGATGCGATTCGCACCACCATTCTGGACGTTCTCGCCCGCTATAACGTGCGCGGCGTACAGCTGAATGTCGATGACAAAGGCGCACTGGACTGCATTTTACGTGCACGACTGGAAGCCCTGCTGGCGCGCGCCAGCGGTATCCCGGCTCTGCCATGGGAGGATTGCCAATGATTTCCGCTTCGCTGCAACAACGTAAAACCCGCACCCGCCGCAGCATGTTGTTTGTGCCTGGCGCTAATGCCGCGATGGTCAGCAACTCTTTCATCTACCCGGCAGATGCCCTGATGTTTGACCTCGAAGACTCCGTGGCGCTGCGTGAAAAAGACACCGCTCGCCGCATGGTTTACCACGCACTGCAACATCCTCTGTATCGCGACATTGAAACCATTGTGCGTGTAAACGCACTGGATTCCGAATGGGGCGTTAACGACCTGGAAGCCGTCGTTCGTGGTGGCGCAGACGTTGTGCGTCTGCCGAAAACTGACACCGCTCAGGATGTGCTGGATATCGAAAAAGAGATCCTGCGTATTGAAAAAGCCTGTGGACGTGAACCTGGCAGCACCGGTTTGCTGGCAGCGATTGAATCTCCGCTGGGTATTACCCGTGCGGTAGAAATCGCTCACGCATCTGAACGTTTAATCGGTATCGCGCTGGGTGCGGAAGACTACGTGCGCAACCTGCGTACAGAACGCTCACCGGAAGGTACGGAACTGCTGTTCGCTCGCTGCTCCATTTTGCAGGCCGCGCGCTCTGCCGGTATCCAGGCGTTCGATACGGTCTATTCCGACGCTAACAATGAAGCCGGATTCCTGCAAGAAGCTGCACATATCAAACAGCTGGGCTTTGATGGCAAATCGCTGATCAACCCGCGTCAGATTGATCTGCTGCACAACCTCTACGCACCAACCCAGAAAGAAGTGGATCACGCACGCCGCGTCGTAGAAGCCGCTGAAGCTGCCGCTCGCGAAGGCCTCGGCGTGGTTTCCCTGAACGGCAAGATGGTTGACGGTCCGGTTATCGATCGTGCCCGTCTGGTGCTCTCCCGCGCAGAACTTTCCGGCATCCGCGAAGAATAAGGCAATCAAAATGACGCAGAAAATTGAACAATCTCAACGACAAGAACGGGTAGCGACCTGGAATCGTCGCGCTGAATGCGATCTTGCCGCTTTCCAGAACTCGCCAAAGCAAACCTACCAGGCTGAAAAAGCGCGCGATCGCAAACTGTGCGCCAACCTGGAAGACGCTATTCGTCGTTCTGGTTTAAAGGACGGCATGACCGTCTCCTTCCACCACGCTTTCCGTGGCGGTGACCTGACCGTCAATATGGTGATGGACGTCATCGCGAAGATGGGCTTTAAAAACCTGACACTGGCGTCCAGCTCTTTGAGCGACTGCCATGCGCCGCTGGTAGAACATATTCGTCAGGGCGTAGTAACCCGCATTTATACCTCTGGTCTGCGCGGCCCACTGGCGGAAGAAATTTCCCGTGGTCTGCTGGCTGAACCGGTACAAATCCACTCTCACGGCGGTCGTGTACATCTGGTACAGAGCGGTGAACTGAATATCGACGTGGCTTTCCTCGGCGTCCCGTCCTGCGACGAATTTGGTAATGCCAACGGCTACACCGGTAAAGCCTGCTGCGGTTCTCTCGGCTATGCGATGGTCGATGCCGACAACGCAAAACAAGTCGTGATGCTCACCGAAGAACTGCTGCCTTATCCGCATAACCCGGCCAGTATTGAACAGGATCAGGTCGATCTGATCGTCAAAGTCGATCGCGTTGGTGATGCCGCAAAAATCGGCGCAGGCGCGACCCGTATGACCACTAACCCGCGCGAACTGCTGATTGCCCGCAGCGCAGCGGATGTGATTGTCAACTCCGGCTACTTCAAAGAAGGTTTTTCCATGCAGACCGGCACCGGCGGCGCTTCGCTGGCAGTCACCCGTTTCCTGGAAGACAAAATGCGTAGCCGCGATATTCGCGCCGACTTCGCCCTCGGCGGTATTACCGCAACGATGGTTGATCTGCATGAAAAAGGGCTGATCCGCAAACTGCTGGATGTGCAGAGCTTTGACAGCCACGCTGCGCAATCGCTGGCTCGTAACCCGAATCACATCGAAATCAGCGCCAACCAGTACGCCAACTGGGGTTCGAAAGGCGCATCGGTTGATCGTCTCGACGTGGTGGTACTGAGCGCGCTGGAAATTGATACCCAGTTCAACGTCAACGTGCTGACCGGCTCTGACGGCGTACTGCGTGGCGCTTCCGGCGGTCACTGCGATACTGCGATTGCATCCGCCCTTTCCATCATCGTCGCACCGCTGGTGCGCGGTCGTATTCCGACCCTGGTGGATAACGTGCTGACCTGCATCACCCCTGGCTCCAGCGTCGATATCCTGGTTACCGACCACGGTATCGCCGTTAACCCGGCACGCCCGGAACTGGCAGAGCGTCTGCAGGAAGCGGGCATTAAAGTGGTCTCCATTGAGTGGCTGCGCGAACGCGCGCGTCTGCTGACCGGTGAACCACAGCCGATTGAATTCACCGACCGCGTCGTTGCCGTCGTGCGTTACCGCGATGGCTCGGTGATTGATGTTGTACATCAGGTGAAGGAATAAGCCATGCACCTGCTCCCTGAACTCGCCAGCCACCATGCGGTTTCGATTCCCGAGTTGCTCATAAGCCGGGATGAAAGGCAAGCACGGCAACACGCCTGGCTCAAGCGACATCCTGTTCCACTGGTCTCCTTTACCGTGGTTGCGCCTGGGCCGGTTAAAGACAGCGAGGTCACACGCCGGATTTTTAATCATGGCGTGACTGCCCTGCGTGCTTTAGCCGCAAAACAGGGCTGGCAAATTCAGGAGCAGGCTGTACTGGTTTCCGCCAGCGGGCCGGAGGGCATGTTGAGCATTGCCGCACCGGCTCGCGACCTCAAGCTCGCAACCATTGAGCTTGAGCATAGTCATGCTCTCGGGCGTTTGTGGGATATCGATGTCCTGACGCCCGAAGGCGAAATTCTCTCCCGCCGCGATTATTCGCTGCCGCCTCGCCGCTGCCTGTTGTGCGAGCAAAGTGCAGCCGTTTGTGCGCGTGGAAAAACGCATCAACTGACCGATTTACTCAACCGTATGGAGGCGCTGCTAAACGATGTCGATGCCTGCAACGTCAACTAAAACCACAAAGCTTGCGACGTCATTAATCAATGACTATGCCCTTCTGGGCTGGCGCGCCATGCTGACTGAAGTCAATCTGTCACCGAAACCCGGTCTCGTGGATCGCATTAACTGCGGTGCGCACAAAGATATGTCGCTGGAAGATTTCCACCGTAGCGCGCTGGCGATTCAGGGCTGGTTACCACGTTTCATTGAATTTGGTGCCTGTAGTGCAGAAATGGCACCAGAATCGGTACTCAGCGGATTACGCCCAATTGGTATGGCCTGCGAAGGCGATATGTTCCGCGCTACCGCAGGTGTAAACACCCATAAAGGCAGTATTTTTTCTTTAGGGCTGATGTGTGCGGCAATTGGTCGTTTGCTTCAGCTCAACCAGCCGGTAACGCCCAAAACCGTTTGTGCGACGGCGGCCAGCTTCTGCCGTGGTCTGACCGATCGCGAACTGCGCACCAATAATCCACAACTAACGGCAGGCCAACGGTTATATCAGCAACTTGGTCTTACCGGTGCGCGCGGTGAAGCCGAAGCGGGCTACCCGCTGGTTATCAACCGCGCCCTCCCGCATTACCTCACTCTGCTGGATCAGGGGCTGGATCCTGAACTGGCATTGCTCGATACCTTGCTCCTACTGATGGCGATTAACGGCGATACCAACGTCGCATCGCGCGGTGGCGAAGGGGGCCTGCGCTGGCTACAGCGCGAGGCGCAAACATTATTGCAAAAAGGGGGCATCCGAACCCCCGCCGATCTCGATTATCTCCGGCAGTTCGACAGGGAGTGTATCGAACGAAATCTCAGTCCAGGCGGCAGCGCCGACCTGCTGATTCTTACCTGGTTTTTAGCACAGATTTAAAAATTTAAGCACTTGATAAATTTGGAAATATTAATTTTCGGAGAACCCGTATGTCTTTAGCAAAAGATAAGATATGGAAATTATTGGCCCCACTGGTGGTGATGGGCGTCATGTTTCTTATCCCTGTACCCGACGGTATGCCGCCGCAGGCATGGCATTACTTCGCCGTGTTTGTGGCAATGATTGTCGGCATGATCCTCGAGCCAATTCCGGCAACAGCGATCAGTTTTATTGCAGTGACTATTTGCGTTATTGGCAGTAATTACCTGCTCTTTGACGCCAAAGAATTAGCTGACCCCGCTTTTAATGCCCAAAAACAGGCGCTGAAATGGGGACTGGCTGGTTTTTCCAGTACCACTGTCTGGCTGGTATTTGGCGCATTTATCTTTGCATTAGGGTATGAAGTTTCCGGATTAGGCCGTCGTATTGCCCTTTTCCTGGTAAAATTCATGGGTAAACGCACGCTGACGTTGGGTTATGCAATTGTCATTATCGACATTCTGCTGGCTCCGTTTACACCGTCTAACACCGCACGTACCGGGGGTACGGTTTTCCCGGTCATTAAAAACCTGCCGCCGCTGTTTAAATCATTCCCGAACGATCCGTCTGCACGTCGCATTGGCGGTTATTTAATGTGGATGATGGTCATCAGTACCAGTCTGAGTTCCTCCATGTTTGTCACCGGTGCAGCACCAAACGTGCTGGGTCTGGAGTTCGTCAGCAAAATTGCCGGTATCCAGATTAGCTGGTTGCAGTGGTTCCTCTGCTTCCTGCCAGTTGGGGTTATCTTACTTATCATTGCGCCGTGGCTTTCCTACGTGCTGTACAAACCGGAAATCACACACAGTGAAGAAGTGGCAACCTGGGCGGGTGATGAACTAAAAACCATGGGTGCGCTGACACGCAGAGAGTGGACGCTGATTGGTCTTGTTCTGCTCAGCTTAGGTTTGTGGGTATTTGGTAGTGAAGTCATTAACGCCACTGCAGTTGGCCTGCTGGCGGTTTCGCTGATGCTGGCGCTGCACGTTGTGCCGTGGAAAGACATTACCCGCTATAACAGCGCATGGAACACGCTGGTCAACCTGGCAACACTGGTTGTTATGGCTAATGGCCTGACCCGTTCTGGCTTTATCGACTGGTTCGCCAGCACCATGAGTACTCACCTGGAAGGCTTCTCACCAAACGCCACAGTGATTGTACTGGTTCTGGTCTTCTACTTTGCACACTACCTGTTTGCCAGCCTCTCTGCGCATACCGCAACCATGCTGCCGGTCATTCTGGCCGTCGGTAAAGGTATTCCGGGCGTACCGATGGAACAACTGTGTATCCTGCTGGTTCTGTCTATCGGTATCATGGGCTGCCTGACGCCATATGCAACCGGTCCAGGGGTTATTATTTACGGCTGCGGCTATGTGAAATCAAAAGATTACTGGCGTCTTGGCGCTATCTTCGGGGTGATTTATATTGCCATGCTGCTTCTGGTAGGCTGGCCGATTCTCGCCATGTGGAACTAATACGTTCGTCAAACGCTGAATAAATCATCACGCCCGCCAGGTAACCCCACCTGGCGGGCTTTTTTATGATTTAATAGATAGTATTCAGTGTATGTATGAGTCCCACACCCATTATGAAAGCATTCTGGCGTAACGCCGCTTTACTGGCGGCTTCTCTGCTCCCCTTATCTTCTGTCAACGCCGCTGCGTTGCAGGCAAAACAGTATGGCGATTTTGACCGCTATGTCCTGGCTCTCTCCTGGCAAACAGGATTTTGCCAGAGCCAGCACGATCGAAATCGTAACGAACGGGATGAATGTCGCCTGCAAACCGAAACGACCAACAAAGCCGATTTTCTGACCGTTCATGGTCTGTGGCCGGGGTTGCCAAAATCAGTTGCAGCGCGTGGCGTTGATGAACGCCGCTGGATGCGCTTCGGCTGCGCCACTCGTCCAATCCCGAACTTGCCGGAAGCTCGCGCCAGCCGGATGTGTTCCTCACCGGAAACCGGGTTATCGCTGGAAACCGCAGCTAAACTGAGTGAAGTTATGCCGGGGGCTGGCGGACGCTCTTGTCTGGAACGTTACGAATACGCGAAACATGGTGCCTGTTTTGGTTTTGACCCGGATGCTTATTTCGGCACGATGGTGCGTCTGAATCAAGAAATTAAAGAGAGCGCAGCCGGAAAATTCCTCGCGGATAACTACGGAAAAACCGTGAGCCGCAGTGACTTTGACGCCGCCTTTGCCAAAAGTTGGGGGAAAGAGAACGTCAAAGCAGTCAAGTTAACGTGCCAGGGTAACCCGGCGTATTTGACTGAAATCCAGATTTCGATAAAAGCTGACGCCATCAACGCACCGCTCTCAGCAAACTCATTCTTACCACAACCACACCCTGGCAACTGTGGCAAAGCCTTTGTGATTGATAAAGCGGGTTATTAATAATCAAATCTGTAAAACGTCGTAGCGCGTTTTACATAAAACATGATGATTAATATATATACATAATGCGCTGCATTGAGGAATTACCTGAATGTGACGTATATCACTTCAAAGAGTGAGCAACAGTCAGTATCATCATATGAGTTAAACCCTCGCCGCCTGACGGTGAGGGTTTTCTTTTGGGTATGTTTATCTGCGACACTCGCAGTACCGACGACATGGAGTAAAAATGTCCAGACCAACTATCATCATTAACGACCTGGATGCCGAACGCATCGATATTCTGCTGGAGCAACCCGCCTATGCCGGTTTGCCAATCGCCGACGCGTTAAACGCAGAGTTGGATCGCGCCCAAATGTGTTCGCCAGAAGAGATGCCACACGACGTGGTGACGATGAACAGCCGGGTTAAATTCCGCAATCTTAGCGATGGCGAAGTGCGTGTGCGCACGCTGGTGTATCCGGCCAAAATGACCGACAGCAATACTCAGCTTTCCGTGATGGCTCCGGTGGGTGCCGCACTGCTGGGACTTCGCGTTGGCGATACCATTCACTGGGAACTTCCGGGCGGCACCGCAACCCACCTTGAAGTGCTGGAACTCGAATACCAGCCTGAAGCCGCTGGCGACTACCTGCTTTAATCCCATCTGTACAAGCGTTTACTCGCTTTGCCCAGAGGATGCATCCGCATCCTCTTTCTGTTCAAATATCAACCAGACTTATCATTTTGCTCTTCCCCGCTACGTTCTAATCTGAACAGGTTATCAACCTGCGGACTCCATTATGAGTGAAGCTCTTGGTATTACAGTGTTTTATATTTTCATCGCGGCAATACTCGTTGTCGCGGTGCTATACCTTGAGCAACACTGGTAGTGTTTATGTGAATATATTTTACCAATCAATACTTAATAGATATAAAATCAACGTCGCAAATCACAGAACTGCAATCAATAATGTGATGTTATGTATTCATGCAACAGCAAGGAGAGAATGCTTATGTACAAAACAATCATTATGCCGGTAGACGTATTTGAAATGGAATTAAGCGACAAAGCCGTTCGTCATGCTGAATTTCTCGCCCAGGATGATGGTGTAATTCATTTACTCCATGTATTACCTGGCGCCGCAAGCCTTAGTCTGCACCGTTTTGCTGCCGATGTGCGTCGTTTCGAAGAGCATTTGCAACATGAGGCGGAAGAACGCCTACAGACAATGGTTGGTCATTTCAATATTGATCCCTCCCGTATCAAACCACATGTCCGCTTTGGTAGCGTGCGGGATGAGGTGAACGAGTTAGCCAAAGAACTGAATGCAGATGTAGTGGTTATCGGTTCGCGTAATCCATCAATTTCAACCCATCTGTTAGGTTCTAACGCTTCCAGCGTGATCCGCCATGCTAATCTGCCTGTATTAGTCGTTCGTTAACAGATTAACGTATTTATGATGCCCTGCCCGGAGCAATCCCGGCAGGTTTTTTTATAACGAAAAAAAGCCGCCAGGTTTGACCCCAGCGGCTAACAATTGCAGGTGAATCTTACTTCTTCTTATGCAGTTTTGGTGCGAATCAGGTAGTCAAAGGCACTCAGAGAGGCTTTAGCACCTTCGCCAGTGGCAATGATGATCTGCTTGTACGGAACAGTCGTACAGTCACCGGCAGCAAACACACCTTTAATGTTGGTTTCGCATTTCGCATCGATGATTACCTCACCCATGCGGTTACGTTCAACTGCGCCTTCCAGCCAGTTAGTGTTCGGCAGCAGACCGATCTGGACGAAAATACCGGCCAGTTCGATGTTGTGAATATCGCCGCTCACACGGTCACGGTATTCCAGACCAACAACTTTGCTGCCGTCACCTTTTACTTCAGTGGTTTGCGCGTTCAGAATAATATCGACGTTTTTCAGGCTGCGCAGTTTGTCCTGCAATACCTGGTCTGCCTTCATTTCTGGAGCAAACTCAAGCAGGGTTACGTGTTCAACAATACCTGCCAGATCGATTGCCGCTTCGACACCGGAGTTACCGCCGCCGATGACCGCTACGCGTTTGCCTTTAAACAGCGGGCCGTCGCAGTGCGGACAATAAGTCACGCCTTTGGTGCGATACTGATCTTCGCCCGGAACGTTCATGTTGCGCCATTTTGCACCGGTCGCCACGATAATGCTGCGTGCTTTCAGTACCGCGCCGGAAGCTGTTTCAATCTGATGCAGGCCGCCTTCAACTGCTGCCGGGATTAGTTTGCTCGCGCTCTGGCTGTCGATCACATCAACGTCGTATTCATCAACGTGAACTTTCAGTGCACCTGCCAGCTTCTGCCCTTCGGTCTTCGGTACAGAAATGTAGTTTTCGATATCAACGGTATCGAGGATCTGACCGCCAAAACGTTCGCCCATCAGACCGGTACGAATGCCTTTACGTGCGGAATAAATGGCCGCCGCTGCACCCGCCGGGCCGGAACCGACGATTAATACGTCATAAGCATCACGCTTGTTCAGCTCTTCTGCCGCACGTTTTTCCGCACCAGTATCGATTTTGGCGACGATTTCGGAAATAGTCATGCGGCCCTGACCAAACTCTTTACCATTCACGAACACAGCCGGAACGCCCATCACGTTGCGATCGGTGATTTCGTTCTGGAACGTACCGCCATCAATCGCCGTGTGCTTAATGCGCGGGTTCAGTACGCTCATCAGGTTCAGCGCCTGCACCACGTCCGGGCAGTTATGGCAGGAGAGCGAATAATAAGTTTCAAATTCAAAATCACCGTCGATATGGCGAATCTGCTCCAGCAGAGATTGTGCTTCTTTCGACGGATGACCACCGGTCCACAGCAGCGCCAGTACCAGCGAGGTAAACTCGTGACCCAGCGGGGAACCTGCAAAACGCGGCCCCTGGTTGGAACCTGGATTGGTGATCAGGAATGACGGTTTACGCACCGGCAAGCTGTTATCTTCTTTAAAGGTGACTTTGTCTGACAGTTCTGCGATCTCAGCCAACAGTTCCTTGATTTCTGCCGATTTTGCGCTGTCATCCAGCGTGGCAATTAACTCAACAGGCTTTGTCAATTTCTCAAGGTAAGCCTTGAGTTGAGTTTTCATATTTGTGTCGAGCATGTTTATCTCCTGGGCTTTAAACATCATCATGCAAGCGGCCTCATCGGCTACCTGGATGCAGCTTGCATCATGGTGCGGGGAAGAAAATCGGGTGCCGCAGCACCCGATTAATTACGCGATTGCGGAACTTAGATTTTACCAACCAGATCCAGAGACGGAGCCAGAGTTGCTTCACCTTCTTTCCATTTAGCTGGGCAAACTTCACCTGGGTGAGAAGCCACGTACTGTGCTGCTTTGATTTTACGCAGCAGGTCAGACGCGTCACGGCCAATGCCTTCAGCGGTAACTTCGATAGCCTGGATGATACCCTGCGGGTCAACAACGAAGGTAGCACGGTCAGCCAGACCTTCATCTTCACGCATGTTGTCGAAGTTACGGGTCAGGGCGCCAGTCGGGTCGCCGATCATCGCATATTTGATTTTAGCGATGGTTTCAGAGCTGCTGTGCCATGCTTTGTGGGTGAAGTGAGTATCGGTAGATACTGCGTATACGTCTACGCCCAGTTTCTGCAGTTCTTCGTAGTGGTCAGCAACGTCGCCCAGTTCGGTCGGGCATACGAAAGTAAAGTCAGCCGGGTAGAAGAAGAAGACGCTCCAGCGGCCTTCGGTATCTTTTTCGGTGATTTCAACGAATTCGCCGTTTTTGAATGCCTGGTTTTTAAAAGGTTTAATTTTGGTGTTAATCAAGGACATCTATACTTCCTCCGTGTTTTCGATGTGATGTAAGGTAACCAATTTTTGCCGATTCGGCTAATGCGTTTCCATTATCAAATCGATAAGTTTTACCTTACAACCTTCGTAAGACAACTTTGTGAACTTTGCACCGCCAGCGGCGATAAAAAGTAAAAAGGGTCCCCTTTCCAGGTGACCGCATAACCTGAACTACCCTTTGGTATCTTCAGCGCCTGTTCAACAGGCTGCGGTGTTGCAATGATGATCGCAACGACGAGAGGGATTACAACACCCTCATAAACAAAGGGCAATCATCTGACATAAGGTCTTAACTATGACAGTGATAGGTTAAGCCTTTTATTGTGTATTTGCACTGAACGAAAAGGACAAAGCAATGTTAAAAAAGATAATTTTGTTTACCCTACTCCCTGGATTTGCTTACGCCGAAGAGCTTCCTGCGCCCGTTAAAGCGATTGAAAAACAGGGGATTACGATTATCAAATCGTTCGATGCACCTGGCGGCATGAAAGGTTATCTGGGGAAATATCAGGACATGGGAGTCACTATCTACCTTACGCCCGACGGCAAACATGCCATATCTGGCTATATGTACAACGAAAAGGGAGAGAACCTCAGTAACGCCCTTATTGAAAAAGAGATTTACGCACCTGCCGGACGCGAAATGTGGCAACGCATGGAACAATCAAGCTGGTTACTTGACGGTAAAAAAGATGCACCAGTCGTGGTTTATGTTTTTGCCGATCCTTTCTGCCCGTATTGCAAACAATTCTGGCAACAAGCGCGCCCATGGGTTGATGCCGGTAAAGTACAAATCCGTACCCTACTGGTTGGCGTGATAAAACCCGAAAGCCCAGCCACTGCGGCGGCAATCCTTGCGTCTAAGGATCCGGCAAAAACGTGGCAAGAGTATGAAGCATCAGGCGGCAAGTTAAAGCTGAACCTCTCCGGGAGCGTGGGCCCGGAACAGATGAAGATTCTAAGTGCCAATGAGGCGTTGATGGACGAACTGGGTGCAAATGTCACACCTGCGATTTATTACATGAGTCCAGAGAACACATTGCAGCAGGCTGTCGGATTACCGGATCAAAAGACCTTAAATATTATTATGGGAAATAAATAACATTCATTGTATGGATAGCTGAAATAGTTCACTCCTTTTCAGTTATCCATAAAATCGCAAGTATTGTTCACCCCGCTCATATCAACTATGGTATTTTAGAAAAACTTAATCGTAAATTAAGTAAAACAACATAATATATATAAATACATAAAGCCATATCATTGACTTGATGAATATTATGAGAACAAGCATATGAATGGAGCGCATCATGGCTAATCTTTACGACTTAAAAAAATTCGATTTGAACTTGCTTGTCATTTTTGAATGCATATACCAACATCTTAGCATTAGCAAGGCCGCAGAATCGTTATATATAACCCCTTCTGCGGTGAGTCAGTCTTTACAACGTCTACGTGCACAATTTAATGACCCCTTATTTATTCGCTCCGGGAAAGGTATTGCACCAACAACGACAGGGTTAAATTTGCATCATCACCTTGAGAAAAATCTCAAGAACCTTGAGCAAACAATCAACATTGTCAATAAAGCAGAACTGAAGAAAAAATTTATTATTTATGGCCCGCAACTCATCTCTTCAACCAACAGTAGCCTCTTGATCGGATGTCTGCGACAAGATACAGCCGTAGAAATTGAACATCATGACATCATGATGTCAGCAGAAAGCGCCGAAGATTTATTGACTTATCGCAAAGCAGATCTGGTCATCACATTAATGCCGGTCATCAGTCGCTCGGTAAGCTGTATGCCTTTTCAGTCGATACGAAACACGCTTATCTGTAGCGCATCCCATCCGAGAATAACGGAACACAGTAGCCGCGAAGAAATTCTTGATGAAGAGTTCACTTCTCTGACATCGAAAGCACCTGGCCTTGAAGATTTTCAGATGGAAATAGAAGCGATTCTTACAAACCGAAAAATAGCATTCCGTAGCTCTTCACTGTTTACTATTGTCAATACTATTGCGGTTACCGATTTACTGGGCATTGTGCCCTTCGAATTATATCGTAGCTATCAAAAAAACCTTCAATTAAAACAAATAAAGATAGAACAGAATCTACCGTCTAATACACTTTATATTTCCTATAATAAATCATCATTAAACAACCTGAGTTTCTCTCGTTTTATTGATCGTTTGAATGACAACTTATGTTAAACATCTGCCGGCATGGATAATATTCGCCATAAAAATTCAGCATGTGAATATAAAATAAGATACCTCATTTTAATTTATTAATATTATAATCAGGAAACTATCGCACTTTTCTCACGGTCACGTTAAGAGAGCGTCTTCAGATGTCCATTTATAAAATCCCGCTACCTCTCAATATCCTGGAAGCAGCACAAGACCGTATCACCTGGACACTTAATACTCTGCCTCGCGTATGCGTCTCTTTTTCTGGTGGTAAAGATTCTGGCTTAATGCTCCATTTGACCGCAGATCTGGCCAGAAAAATGGGAAAAAAAATACACGTCCTGTTTATCGACTGGGAAGCTCAGTTTTCTTGTACGATTGACTATGTTCAATCGCTACGTGAGCAGTATGCCGATGTTATCGAAGAGTTTTATTGGGTAGCACTACCGCTAACAACGCAAAATTCATTATCCCAATATCAACCCGAATGGCAGTGCTGGCAGCCTGATATTGAATGGGTTCGTCAGCCGCCAGAAGATGCGATAACCGATCCAGCATTTTTCTCGTTTTATCAATCAGGCATGACCTTTGAACATTTTGTGCGTGAATTTGCCGAATGGTTTTCACAACATCGTCCAGCCGCAATGTTAGTCGGTATCCGTGCCGACGAGTCTTATAATCGTTTCGTCGCCATTGCCAGCTTAAATAAACAACGTTTTGCTGACGATAAACCGTGGACCACCGCCGCACCAGGTGGTCATTGTTGGTATATTTATCCCATTTACGACTGGAAGGTGGCCGATATCTGGACCTGGTATGCTAAACACCAGACTCTATCTAACCCTTTGTATAACCTGATGTACCAGGCTGGCGTCCCTCTGCGTCATATGCGAATCTGCGAACCTTTTGGTCCAGAGCAACGGCAAGGTTTGTGGCTATATCATGTTCTTGAACCTGACCGATGGGCCGCAATGTGCGCCAGGGTCAGTGGCGTAAAAAGCGGTGGAATTTACGCTGGTCATGACAATCAATTTTATGGTCATAGGAAGATCCTTAAGCCCGACCATTTAGACTGGCAAGAATATGCCTTATTACTGCTTAATAGTATGCCGGAAAAAACGGCTGAACATTATCGCAATAAGATTGCTGTTTATTTGCACTGGTATCAAAAAAAAGGCATCGAGATCCCTCAGACACAGCATGGAGATATTGGCTCAAAAGATGTTCCTTCCTGGCGACGTATCTGCAAAGTATTGCTCAACAATGATTATTGGTGTCGGGCATTATCATTCAGCCCCACAAAAGCCAAAAATTATCAACGTTATAACGAACGGATTAAAGGAAAACGTCAGGAATGGGGAATACTATGCAACAGCGATTAACGCAGGATTTAACTCAATTTCTCGCCAGTCTGGCGGAAGAAGATCGCATTAAAGCGATCAATGAGATCAGAACGGCGATCCATCAAGTAAGTCCATTTCGCGACGAACCGGTAGATTGTGTTTTGTGGGTTAAGAACACCCAACTCACTCCCAATGATTACAATCCGAATAACGTCGCGCCGCCAGAGAAACGATTACTGCAAAAATCAATTGAGGTCGATGGTTTTACCCAGCCAATTGTGGTGACCAACACACGAGCCAGCACACTTGAAATTGTTGATGGTTTTCACCGTCATGAAATTGGTAAAGGCTCTAACACGTTAAAATTGCGATTAAAAGGGTATTTACCGGTCACCTGCCTGGAAGGAACACGTAACGAACGTATCGCTGCAACTATTCGCCACAACCGGGCGCGCGGTCGCCACCAGGTCACGGCAATGTCAGAAATTGTTCGTGAACTCAGCCAGTTAGGTTGGGACGACAATAAAATCGGCAAAGAGTTGGGAATGGACAGCGACGAAGTGTTGCGTCTGAAGCAAATTAACGGCCTGCAAGAACTGTTTGCCGACCGTCAATATTCCCGCGCCTGGACTGTCAAATAACTAAAGCTGGCGCAGGCGTTCAGCCGCCGCCAGCAGCGTCGATTCCTTCTTGGCAAAACAGAGACGAATCAGTTTATGCGGGAAGGGATCGGCGCAAAACACCGACAGCGGAATCGCCGCCACGCCATGCTCCCGCGTCAGCCACTGGCAAAACTCAACATCATCCAGCGTAGACACGGCGCTGTAATCCACCAGCAAAAAGTATGTGCCTTCACACGGTAAAATCTCCAGCCGGCTCTCGCTTAACGCGTTCACCAGAATATCGCGCTTCTGGCGATAAAAGTCCGGTAATGCAAGATAATGTTCAGGATTTTCCCGCAGCATATCGGCAAGCGCCAGTTGTGCGGGGGTGTTGACCGAAAAGGTCAGATACTGATGCACCTTACGTATCTCGGCGCTGATGGGCGCTGGCGCAACGCAATACCCCACTTTCCAGCCGGTCATGTGATAGGTCTTGCCAAACGATGACACCGCCACCGCCCGCTCACGCAATTGCGGATGCGTCAGCACGCTGGCATGACCCGGCTGTGAAAAGTTGATGTGCTCGTAAACTTCATCACTAATGACAAAAATCTCACGATCGGCAATTGCCTGCCACAAAGCGGCAAAATCAGCCTGCTGCCAGACGGTGGCGCTGGGATTATGCGGCGTGTTGAGGATCACCAGCCGGGTGCGCTCGCCCAATAGCGCAGCAAATTCTTGCCAGTCAACGCGAAAATGCGGCGGCTGTAGCGCAATGCGTTTCACGATCCCACCTGATAGCGTAATGGCTGGCGCATAACTGTCATAACTGGGGTCGAAACAGATAACTTCATCGCCACTACGTACCAGCGCGGTAATCGCCGCGTATAACGCCTCCGTCGCCCCTGCTGTTACGGTGATATCGCTATCGGCATCTGGTTGATAGCCATACAGCCGTTCTGTTTTCTCAGCTATCGCCTCGCGCAGTGCCTGTACGCCGGTCATTGGCGCGTATTGATTTGCGCCCTGGGCAACGTGATACGCCAGTCGCTCCTGTAGATAGTGCGGACCATCAAAATCAGGAAAGCCTTGCGACAGGTTAATCGCCTGGTGTTGCTGCGCCAGCGCGCTCATCTGGGTGAAAATGGTAGTGCCAAGTTGTGGAAGTTTGCTTTGTGGAATCAGAGGGTTATTTGTCATTTTTATTGTGCCTGACGAAGTTGCGTGTTGAAGGCACTATAACACGATGCTAGTATTTGGCAATCAAGACGTTTAGATGTCTAAATAAAACAATAAGGACAACACAACATGCCTCACAATCCTATCCGCGTCGTCGTCGGCCCGGCTAACTACTTTTCACATCCCGGAAGTCTCAATCATCTGCATGATTTTTTCACGACTGAACAGCTTTCTCGCGCTGTGTGGATTTATGGTGAACGTGCCATTGCTGCGGCGCAAACCAAACTTCCACTAGCGTTTGAACTGCCAGGAGAAAAGCATATTTTGTTTCGCGGTCATTGCAGCGAAAGCGATGTGCAACAACTGGCGGCTGAGTCCGGTGACGATCGCAGCGTAGTAATTGGCGTCGGCGGCGGCGCACTGCTCGACACCGCGAAAGCCCTCGCCCGCCGTCTCGGTCTGCCGTTTGTTGCCGTTCCGACGATCGCCGCTACCTGCGCCGCCTGGACACCGCTCTCCGTCTGGTATAACGATGCCGGACAGGCGCTACATTATGAAATTTTCGACGACGCCAATTTTATGGTTTTGGTGGAACCGGAGATTATCCTCAATGCGCCGCAACAATATCTGCTGGCGGGGATCGGCGACACGCTGGCGAAATGGTATGAAGCGGTGGTACTAGCTCCGCAGCCAGAAACCTTGCCGCTAACCGTGCGTCTGGGAATCAATAACGCGCAGGCCATCCGCGATGTTTTATTAAACAGTAGCGAACAGGCGCTTGCCGATCAGCAAAATCAGCAGTTAACGCAATCATTTTGCGATGTGGTGGATGCGATTATCGCCGGAGGTGGAATGGTCGGTGGTCTGGGCGATCGTTTTACGCGTGTGGCGGCGGCTCATGCCGTGCATAACGGTCTGACTGTCCTGCCGCAAACCGAGAAGTTTCTCCACGGCACCAAAGTCGCCTACGGAATTCTGGTGCAAAGCGCCTTGCTGGGTCAGGATGATGTGCTGGCGCAATTAACAGGGGCGTATCAACGTTTTCATCTGCCGACTACGCTGGCGGAGCTGGAAGTGGATATCAATAATCAAGCGGAGATCGACAAAGTGATTGCCCATACTTTGCGCCCGGTGGAGTCTATTCATTATCTGCCAGTTACGCTGACACCAGATACGTTGCGGGCAGCGTTAGAAAAAGTGGAATCGTTTAAAGCCTGACGTACAAATTTAGCAGCAGCGCGCGCCGCCTTTTCCACCGTAGCGCGCGTCCTGCCGCTCGCGGAAAAACTCTTCGTAGGTCATCGGCGTTTGATCGGGATGGTTAACCCGCATATGTTCGACATAGTTGTCGTAATCAGGCATACCAATCATCAGCTTCGCCGCCTGACCTAAATATTTTCCGGCTTTTGCCAGTGAATCAAACATCAATACCTCCGGTAAACAGGTTGCTGAGAGAGTGCATTAATAGCTATCAACGCGCTCGGTCAGTCCCCTCGCCCCACCGGGGAGAGGGTTAGGGTGAGGGGGAACCATCGGCACTATACCAACATTCCCCCTCACTCTGACTTTAGTGCGCGCCTTTTGCCTGCGCCACGATCTCCTCGACATTTTCTGGCATCGGCTCATACGGCGTTTCTTTCGCCGTTGGCTTCGGCTCTTTCAATGCCGCCAGCGCCGTTTTAATCGAGAACAGCGCCAGAACCACCACAACCACCATAAAGAAGATGGTCAACCCGGCATCCAGACGGTTGTTGAACACCAGTTGCGCCAGTTGTGACTCGGTATACTGCGACGGAATGTTGCCGCTGTCGATCATGGCCTGGAACTTGTTAGCAATGGCCAGGAAGCCGACTTTCGCATCCGGGCTAAACGCTTTCTGCCAGCCTGCGGTCAGGGTACAAATCAGCAGCCAGGCCGTTGGCACCAGCGCCACCCAGGCGTAACGTTGGCGTTTCATTTTGAACAACACCACGGCACAGAGCATCAGCGCCATCCCTGCCAGCATCTGGTTGGCAATGCCAAACAGCGGCCACAGGGTATTAATACCGCCCAGCGGATCGACCACGCCCTGATGCAGGAAGTAGCCCCACGCCAGCACACACAGCGCCGTTGCCAGCAGGTTCGCAGGCAGAGAATCCGTCCGTTTCAGACCCGGAGACACCACGCCCAGCAAATCCTGCAACATAAAGCGCGCAGCACGCGTACCCGCATCTACCGCCGTCAAAATAAACAGTGCTTCAAACAAAATGGCGAAGTGATACCAGAACGCCACATCCATCATGCCGCCCAGCGCGCCGTGCAGAATGTAGGCCATCCCCACCGCCAGCGTCGGCGCACCGCCCGCACGGGAAATGATCGACTGTTCACCGACTTCGCTGGCAATCTGATTTAACGTATCCGGGGTTATCGCAAAGCCCCAACTACTCACCACCTGCGCGGCAGAAGCCACCACATCCGTCGTACCCGCCGGAGCCAGCACCGCCATCGGGCTGTTCATGGCAAAATACACGCCCGGATCGATGATACAGGCAGAAACCAGCGCCATAATCGCCACGAAGGATTCCATTAACATCCCACCGTAGCCGATAAAACACGCCTGCCCTTCGTTTGCCAGCATCTTCGGCGTGGTGCCGGAAGAGATCAGCGCATGGAAGCCAGACACCGCACCACAGGCGATGGTGATAAACAGGAACGGAAACAGGTTACCGGTCCATACCGGGCCAGTGCCATCGACAAATTTGGTCAGCGCAGGCATGGTCAGCGTCGGGCGCATGATCAAAATGCCTACCGCCAGACCGACGATAGTCCCGATTTTCAGGAAGGTAGAAAGGTAGTCACGCGGAGCCAGCAGCAGCCATACGGGCAGCACCGCCGCCACAAAACCGTAACCCACCAGCATCCAGGTCAGCTGCACGCCGGTAAAGTCAAAGTACGGTGCCCAGGTCGGGCTTTCTGCCACCCAGCCGCCAGAGATAATGGCGAAAATCAGGAACACCAGGCCAATCACCGACACTTCCCCAATGCGACCAGGACGCAGGTAGCGCAGGTAGATCCCCATGAACAGCGCCAGCGGAATAGTAAACGCAACGGTATACGTTCCCCACGGGCTATGAGTCAGGGCTTTCACCACAATCATCGCCAGCACTGCAAGGATGATGACCATGATCATAAAGCAGGCTACCAGCGCAATCACCCCGGCGGTTGGCCCCATCTCTTCTTTGACCAGTTCGCCCAGCGAGCGACCGTCACGGCGCGTGGAAACAAACAGCACCATGAAATCCTGCACTGCACCGGCGAGAACCACTCCGGCAAGCAGCCAGATCATCCCCGGCAGGTAGCCCATTTGCGCTGCCAGCACCGGCCCCACCAGCGGGCCTGCGCCGGCAATGGCCGCAAAATGGTGACCGAACAGCACTTTCTTGTCCGTCGGCACATAGTCCAGCCCGTCGTTATGGCGCACCGCTGGCGTCATACGCGTCGGGTCAACCGCCAGCACATTTTTGGCGATATACAGACCATAAAAACGATAAGCGATCAGATAGATACAGACCGACGCCACCACAATCCACAGCGCGTTGATCTGTTCCCCACGATTTAAAGCAATGTATCCCAGAGCAAATGCTCCCATTACAGAGAGCACTGTCCAGACGAGGTATTTCCCTGATTTGTTCATAATTGTTATCCGTGTGCGTGTCCATAGAGATGTTACATTTTGTTTCTATAACATCTTTGTGAAATTTAACAACGCGATAACCAAACAAATAAGAGTTAAAACCAATAATTAACTTAACAATGTTAACTCGATCACTCCGTTAACCGAGTTTTCCTGCAATCTCATTTAATTCTGTCGGGTTCATCCCAAAACTGCCGTACCCAGCCGACAAGTGCAGCAACGCCGCCCCTGTTCATCGAAAACGACGATTTCCCAGCTCTGATTTTGCCGCCCAAGATGCAGCGGCTGGCAGACGCCGCGCACCTTTCCCTCAGACACCGGACGATGATGCGTGGCGTTCAGTTCCGTGCCTACCACACACTGTCCGTCGCGAGTCATCATAAATCCGGCCATCGATCCCAGCGTTTCCGCCAGCGCCGCCGACGCACCGCCATGCAGCAGGCCAAACGGCTGATGAGTACGGGTATCAACCGGCATTTCGGCTTCCAGCACATCATCGCCCAGGCGGGTATAAAAAATTCCCAGATGCGCCACCATTGTGTTGTCGCTGGTGGCGTTGAGTTCGTCGAGCGTTAAATGGCGTTTCCAGATCATGCTTATGCTCCCAGCGTTGAGCCGCCATCCACCACGATATCCTGTAGCGTGATATGGCTGGCGAGGTCAGAGGCGAGGAACAAAATCGTGTTGGCGATCTCCTGCGGACGGGCAATTTTCCCCAGCGGAATGCCGAGTTTAAACTGCTCGCCAAAGCCGCGAATACGCTGCTCTTCGGCGTCATCGCTCACCCACAGCGTGCGTTGCATATCGGTATCGGTGGAACCCGGTGAAACCACATTACAGCGCACGCCGCTACCCGCCAGTTCAAGCCCGACGCTCAACGCCAGGCTTTTCAGCGCCGCTTTCGACGCGCCATAAGCACTCATACCAATACGCGGCGTGTGTGCAGCGTCGGACGCTACCGTAACAATCGCCCCGCCCCGCTGACGGCGAAACTGGTTCATGGTTTGCTGAAACAGGTTAAACGCGCCGCCGACGTTGACCGCAAAGGTCTGCTGCCAGTCTTCTTTGCTGAGCTGATCGGTCGCGCCCATGCGTAAAATTCCCGCCGCATTGACCAGCACGTCCAGTCGCTCCGTTTCAGCTAACAATCGCTGACATACCTGCGCCACCTGCCCGGCGTCGGCTACATCCATCACTTCGGTCGCAAAGGGATATTGCTCCTGAGTGAACGCTTGATCAAAACCTGTAACTTTCGCACCCGCGTCAACAAACGCCAGCGCCGTGGCGTAACCGATACCTTTACCCGCTCCGGTAACCCAGACATTTTTGCCGCTGAAATCCATTATTTCACCTCGCGGGAGAGCAGTTTCCACCAGGCATCAATGGTTGGGTTTTTCGCCAGCATGACAAAGTCGATATCACCATGCACTTTGCGCCAGCGCGCCGCCAGCGCCATCATGCGCACCGAATCCAGACCGTAGTCGATCAGGTTGTCGTCATCGAACGGTTCATCGGACTCGTCCAGCAACGGCAGGATCACCTCACGCAACGCCGCTTTGCTGGCGGGGACAGGTGCTGGCAGTAATTCTTCAGTCATCACCACCCGACCAGACCGTCCGGCCACATATTTCAGCGACATCAAATGCTCGTCACGGCTGAAATCGGCCAGCGCATCCGCCACCATAAACGGTTTAATATCGCGCATAAATGCGTCGGTTGCGGTAGTCATACAGCCAATGTGGGCATATACCCCGGTAATAATCAGCTGGTTACGTCCACTCTCTTTGAGAATTTGCTCCAGCGGGGAACGATGAAACGCGCTGTAGCGCCACTTCACCAGCACCGTGTCGTCGGCATCCGGCGTCAGGCGATCCACCACCTTTTGCTGTTCCGGCGAACGGGTCAGGCCAGGCCCCCACATATCATTCAGCAGCGCCCGATCTTCATCTCTCTGCTCTTTCGGCTGCGCGGTGTAATAAACCGGAATATTGTGCTGTTTGCAGTAGTCACGCAGCGCCGCAATATTCGCGATCACCTGTTCCATCATCGGGCAGTTCTCGCCCCAGAAGCTGACGAAATAATCCTGCATATCATGGATTAACAGCGCGGCGCGTTGCGGTTCAAATGCCCAGTCGACTTTATTTTGCGGAATATCGTGAGACTCCGGCAGTGCGTAAGCCTGTAATTTTGGAATAGCCATCGTGTTCTCTCCTTCAGGCTGAAGCGCGTGACGCCAGCCACTGACGTAATTGTTTTTTATCGACTTTCCCGACCGCCGTCAGCGGAAGTGAATCCACACACTCCACGCGATCCGGTAATTTAAATTCGGCAATACCCTGCTCACGCAGGAAACGACGCACCTGCACTGCACGCAGCGGCTCTTTCACCACCAGATAAGCGCAGCTTTTTTCGCCCATCAGCTCATCTTCCATGCTCACCAGTGCGGCGTAGATCACCGCCGGATGGCGCAGCAGCAGGTTTTCGATCTCTTCGGCAGCGATCTTCTCGCCGCCACGGTTGATCTGATCTTTCTCGCGCCCCTGCACGGTGATGTAACCGTCTGGATCAATGGAGATCAGATCGCCGGAACAGTAAAAACCGTTGGCATCAAAGGCGCTGGCATTGTGCTGCGGGCTTTTGTAATAGCCACGGAAGGTGTACGGCCCGCGCGTCATCAGGCGTCCAACTTCCCCTTGCGGCAGTGGATTTCCTTCAGCATCAGCAACCCACACTTCATCGTCCGGACACATTGGGTAGCCCTGGGTATGGATAATTTTCTCCGCGCTATCATCAAGACGGGTGTAGTTCACCAGCCCTTCCGCCATGCCGAACACCTGCTGCAACTGGCAGCCAATCTCTGCGGGAATACGCGCCGCAAGCGTGGCAGAAAGACGCGCGCCACCGACCTGTAACAGTTTTAGCGAGGCAAGCTGCGCCCTGCTTTCACCTTCAGCCAGCGCCTGCAACCACAGGCTTACCGCCGGCGGCACCAGCGCGGTGACGTTGACCAGATGTTTTGCAATCAATGGGAAGCAGAGCGTGGCGCTGGGATCGGCTGCCAGAACGACAGTGCCGCCAGCGAGAAATACGCCCAGCGATCCCGGCGAGCTCATGGCGTAGTTGTGCGCCGCCGGAATCGCGCACAGGTAGCGCGTCTGCTGCGTGAACTGACAAATTTCGACGCTACGGCGCACGCTGTAGTAATAGTCGTTATGGGTACGCGGGATCAGTTTCGGTGTGCCGGTAGTGCCGCCAGAAAGCTGGAAATAGGCCACTTCATCAGCAGGTGACGGCGTGGCAGTAAAATCCTCAGCCGGATGGTTAATCGCATCCTGCAAGTTATGCTCACCGCTGTCGTTGAGCAGTTGCACCACGCGAATGGAGGAATGTTCTGTGACGAAAGTATTGAGGAAATCATCCCCGCTAAACAGCGCATGTTGGCGATCGGCAATCAGTAACACCGGTTCAATCTGGCTGGCATAGGCGTTCAGTTCACTACGCTGATGGCTGAACAGCGCCAGCACCGGCGCAACGCCCAGTTTCAGCAGTGCGAAAAAGGTAATGTACAGTTCAGCGACGTTACCCAGTTGTACCAGCGCGGTTTCACCCGGTTTAATGCCCTGACGGCGTAAACTACACGCGAGGTTATCCGCCGCCTGATTCAGCTCCCGGTAACTCAACTGTCGCTCGCCGTCGATAACCGCGATGCTGTCACTCGCAGCGTGGCGAGTCAGAATGTCGGTCAGCGGCAAATCCTGCCAGTAGCCTTTTTCCCGATAGCGACGGGCAAACTCTTCCGGCCAGCGGGTGAATGGAATGCTCATCCTCGCTCCTTAATGCAATCCAAAAACGTTCAACATGGTAGAAAGTTTGACGCCGGTTTCGCGCCATTCGCTAAGTGGTGATGACGCAGGCACAATCCCCGCTCCGGCAAACAGGCGCACCTGATTTTTCCGCAATTTTGCGCAGCGGATGGTCACCACCCACTCGCCGTTACCTTCGCTGTCGCACCAGCCGACAATGCCGCCAAACAGTTCGCGGTCGAACGGCTCCAGTTCAGCAATAACCTGGGTCGCGGCCTTATGCGGGAAACCGCTCAGCGCGGGGGTCGGATGCAGCAGACAGGCCAGAGTCAGTGCGTTTTCTTGCGAATTCGCTTTACCTTCAAAGGGAGTTGCGAGATGCCACAGCGTCGGCGTGGTGATCAGTTGTGGAGAGGAAGGAACGTGTAACTCACTGCTGCGTTCGCGTAGCACCTCTTTCATCGCCTGGGTCACCAGTTCATGTTCATGGCGATCTTTTTCCGACGCCAGCAGTCGATTTCCCGCTTCCCTGTCCAGCACTTCATCCGGCTGACGACGCGCGGAACCGGCTAACGGAATGGAGCTGAAACGCTCGCCGTCTTTACACAGCAGCAGTTCCGGGCTGGCACCGAGTAGAACTCCACCATCGGACAGCGGGACATGGAAGTTGTAACTAACCGGGTTTTGCGCAATCAACCGCTCCAGCAGTACACCGCTGTCAATGGCGGCGTCGGTGGTGATATCAATCAACCGTGATAACACCACTTTGTCGACCTGCGGCGTGGCAGTAAGTGCGGCGGCGCGGGCGACCATCTGTTCAAACGTGGCTTGTTCTGGAATTGCCTGACGTTCCACCACGTTCAGCGCCTGGCTGCGGGTGAAACGGCGCGCGGAAGCTTGTTTTTCTTTGCGGGAGAATGGCTGCCAGGATTCGGGAATATACAGCGACGAAGGCTGACGTGGATCGAAGGGAATCGCCCCGACCATCACCGGATTTTTGATACCCTGCGCTTTGGCATCGGCAAACAGCGCGGCGAGTTTTTGCTGGAAGGGACTGTCGGGCGAATCCCCGTTCACAGCCGGTTCATCGAAACGGGCGAAACATCCTGACGTCGTAAAGCTGCGGTACGGCGACATAAAGAAAAAACGATTGGGCGCAAGTGTTGCCATGGTCTGCTGTACTTCCTCAGCCAGTGACGTATCCATATCATCCTCCACAAAATGATAAAGGCTTTAATAATGATTATCATTTATATTTTCGGTCGCTAACCTAAAAGCAAACGCGCACTATGTCAACTCTTGAGGCAACGCAATCTACAACTCGGGGTTGCATCTGCTTGTCGTTACAATGAAAATGAGAAGCATTAACTTCATTAATAACAGGAAGCTGATTCGTGAGACTCGCCCCGCTCTACCGCAACGCCCTTCTATTAACAGGACTTTTGCTTTCAGGAATAGCCGCCGTTCAGGCTGCCGACTGGCCGCGTCAGATTACTGACAGTCGTGGCACTCATACCCTGGAAAGCCAACCGCAGCGTATTGTTTCCACCAGCGTCACCCTGACCGGCTCACTGCTGGCGATCGATGCTCCAGTGATCGCCAGCGGCGCAACTACGCCGAATAACCGCGTAGCGGATGACCAGGGCTTTTTACGCCAGTGGAGCAAGGTGGCGAAAAAACGCAAACTGCAGCGGCTCTATATCGGCGAACCGAGTGCCGAAGCCGTTGCCGCGCAAATGCCAGATCTGATTTTAATTAGCGCCACCGGCGGCGATTCGGCGCTGGCGCTGTACGATCAGCTTTCCACCATCGCCCCGACATTAATCATCAATTACGACGACAAAAGCTGGCAGTCGCTGTTAACGCAGCTTGGCGAAATTACCGGACATGAGAAACAAGCGGCAGAGCGGATTGCACAGTTTGATAAGCAACTGACGGCGGCGAAAGAGCAAATCAAATTACCGCCGCAGCCAGTCACTGCCATTGTTTATACTGCTGCCGCGCACAGTGCTAATCTCTGGACGCCGGAATCAGCACAAGGGCAGATGCTGGAACAACTCGGCTTTACGCTGGCGAAGTTGCCCGCAGGGTTAAACGCCAGCCAAAGCCAGGGCAAACGCCATGACATCATTCAGCTTGGTGGGGAAAATCTGGCGGCAGGGTTAAATGGCGAGTCACTATTCCTGTTCGCCGGTGATCAGAAAGACGCCGATGCTATTTATGCCAATCCGCTGCTCGCGCACCTGCCTGCAGTACAAAACAAGCAGGTTTATGCGCTGGGAACCGAGACGTTCCGTCTGGATTACTACAGCGCCATGCAAGTGCTGGGTAGGCTTAATTCACTGTTTAAAAAAGATTGATAAAACATACAATTAGAGCACTAACAGTCCCCTCGCCCCTTTGGGGTGAGGGTTAGGGTGAGGGGAAAATGCACCTTTAGCTAACTGTCGGACGCTGTCACCTGCGGCGGCGTCTGGCGAAAACGTCGCAACTCCACCAGCACCAGCAATAACAACACGCCGATAATCAACAAACCAAAACCGCTCGCGCTTGCGGAAGCAACCGGTGTCATCATCGCTCCCAGACCACCCAGCAGCGCCGCGCCTATGGCATCGCCCGTCACGTTCTGCGCCGTCCACAGACCGTTAATCCGCCCTAACATCGCTTCCGGGGTTTGCGTTTGCAGCATTGTATATTGCAGCAACGAACTAACCGCACTCAGCCAGCCGAACAGCGCCAGACAAACCACGCCTAAAATCCACATCGGCATCAGGCCAAACAGACCAATGGCGAGGAACGATCCCAGCGTGGAAAGCAACATCAATAACCCTGGTCGCGGGCTATGCGCCAGCTTTCCGCTGGTTAACGCGCCAATAGCCGCACCGAGCGGGATCGCCGCATAGAGAAAACCAATCTGTGCTGCCGACATCCGCCAGTTGTCAGCCAGCGCCGGATACAGTACCCGCACCGCACTCGCCATCGTCAATAAACCACCCAGCAGCGCAATTCCCCCCACCAGCGGGCTGGCGAGCAGAAAACGAAACGCTGCCAGAAGCGATTTCAGCGGATGCTCACGCGGCTGCGGCGGCGGTGGCAGCGCCGGAAGGCTTAACAACGGCAGCAGGGTAATAAACGTTCCCGCCGCCGCCAGCCCGTAGTTCCAGGCTACGCCGCCAGTCGCCAGCAGTAAACCGCCAATCATAGGCGAAATCACCGATCCCAGGCGCACGGTCAACATGGTGATCGCCCCGGCCTGCATTAAGTTTTCACGCCCTACCAGTGCAGGTGTCGCCGCCAGTAGCGCCGTAACGCCAAGCGATGCGAAAAAACCATCCCATAAACCAAGTAAATAGATTGCCAATAGAGATGGCTCTGGCAACAGCGCATTCAAACACAGGCCAATAAAACCAATGCCACAAGTGCCGCGCGCCAGCAGAATCACTTTTTTGCGCTCATAGCGATCTGCCAGCACGCCGCCAACCATCAGGCCAACAAACATCGCGCTGCCGGTGAGCGTCACCGAAAGCCCCACCTGCCAGGTAGAATGCGTCATCATCTGGATCTGCACCGGCACCGCGACGCCGAGCAAACCCAGAGAAACAATAGAGATAAAACGAGCGAGGAATACTGCGCGAAACGCTGGGTGCGTTTTCAACAGGCTGAGGTTAAGCAGCCAGGATTGTTTATTCATTACAATGCCTTGCCATCAAATATTTTAAATACCTATTCTTAGGCTGCACATGCTAACATATCCAAATAAGATCGATAACGATAATTAATTTCATTATCATGGAAGTTCGTATGTCTGGTTCTGTTGCCGTGACACGCGCCATTGCCGTGCCCGGATTGCTGTTATTACTGATTATCGCGACGGCATTAAGCCTGCTCATTGGGGCAAAATCACTCCCCGCCTCCGTCGTGCTCGAGGCTCTCTTCGGCACCTGCCAGAGCGCCGACTGCACCATCGTGCTAGACGCCCGACTGCCGCGCACCCTTGCCGGATTGCTGGCAGGCGGTGCGCTTGGTCTTGCCGGGGCGTTAATGCAAACTCTCACCCGAAATCCGCTTGCCGACCCTGGTTTGCTTGGCGTAAACGCCGGAGCCAGCTTTGCCATTGTGCTGGGCGCGGCGCTGTTTGGTTACTCTTCCGCGCAGGAACAACTGGCGATGGCCTTCGCTGGCGCGCTGGTGGCCTCGTTGATTGTTGCCTTTACCGGTAGCCAGGGCGGCGGGCAGTTAAGTCCGGTGCGTTTAACCCTGGCGGGCGTGGCGCTGGCAGCGGTGCTGGAAGGGCTGACCAGCGGCATCGCCCTGCTTAATCCTGACGTCTACGATCAACTGCGTTTCTGGCAAGCCGGTTCGCTGGATATTCGCAATCTACACACCTTAAAAGTGGTGCTGATCCCGGTGCTGATCGCCGGAGCAACCGCGCTATTACTGAGCCGCGCACTGAACAGTTTAAGCCTCGGCAGCGACACCGCGACGGCGCTGGGCAGTCGCGTGGCGCGCACACAGTTAATTGGTCTGCTGGCGATTACCGTGCTTTGTGGTAGTGCGACAGCGGTAGTTGGCCCGATTGCCTTTATCGGCCTGATGATGCCGCACATGGCGCGCTGGCTGGTAGGTGCCGATCATCGCTGGTCGCTGCCCGTCACGCTACTCGCTACCCCTGCCCTGCTGCTGTTTGCCGATATCATCGGGCGTGTGATTGTTCCCGGCGAGCTGCGCGTTTCCGTGGTCAGTGCATTTATTGGTGCGCCGGTGCTAATCTTCCTCGTGCGACGTAAAACACGAGGTGGCGCATGATTTACGTCTCTCGCCGATTAATCATCACCTGTTTGCTGCTAATTACCGCCAGTGTGGTTGCAGGTATCTGGGGATTACGCAGTGGTGCAGTCACGCTGGAAACCTCGCAGGTATTCGCCGCGCTGATGGGCGATGCGCCGCGCAGTATGACGATGGTGGTCACCGAATGGCGTTTACCACGCGTGCTGATGGCGCTGTTAATTGGCGCGGCGCTGGGCGTCAGCGGCGCGATTTTTCAGTCGTTGATGCGTAACCCGCTCGGCAGCCCTGACGTAATGGGCTTTAACACCGGAGCGTGGAGCGGCGTACTGGTGGCGATGGTGCTGTTTGGTCAGGATCTGACAGCTATCGCGCTGGCAGCAATGGCAGGCGGCATTGTCACTTCTCTACTGGTCTGGCTGCTTGCCTGGCGTAACGGTATCGACACCTTTCGGTTGATTATTATCGGCATCGGCGTTCGCGCCATGCTGGTGGCCTTTAATACCTGGCTGTTGCTGAAAGCGTCCTTAGAAACGGCACTAACCGCAGGATTATGGAATGCCGGATCGCTCAACGGCCTGACGTGGACAAAAACCTGGCCTTCCGCGCCAATCATTATATTGATGTTAATTGCCGCCGCCTTGCTGGTACGCCGGATGCGCTTGCTGGAAATGGGCGATGATACCGCCTGCGCGCTGGGTGTCAGCGTCGAACGCTCGCGTCTGTTAATGATGCTGGTCGCCGTAGTACTTACCGCTGCGGCAACTGCCCTGGCGGGGCCGATTTCCTTTATTGCGCTGGTTGCACCGCACATTGCCCGGCGCATCAGCGGCACTGCCCGCTGGGGACTAACCCAGGCTGCGCTGTGTGGTGCGCTGCTACTGCTGGCCGCCGATCTCTGCGCCCAACAACTGTTTATGCCGTATCAACTTCCGGTTGGCGTCGTTACCGTCAGCCTCGGCGGTATTTACCTTATCGTCTTGTTAATTCAGGAGTCTCGCAAAAAATGACCGAATCAGTAGCCCGTTTGCGCGGCGAACAGTTAACCCTCGGATATGGCAAATATACCGTTGCGGAAAATCTGACTGTAGAAATTCCTGACGGTCACTTCACGGCAATTATCGGGCCAAACGGCTGTGGAAAATCCACGTTGCTGCGTACGTTAAGCCGCCTGATGACGCCTGCCCACGGGCATGTCTGGCTGGATGGCGAACAGATTCAACATTACGCCAGTAAAGAGGTCGCACGCCGGATTGGTCTGCTGGCGCAAAACGCTACCACGCCGGGAGATATCACCGTGCAGGAGCTGGTGGCGCGTGGACGTTACCCGCATCAACCGCTGTTTACACGCTGGCGCAAAGAAGATGAAGAGGCGGTAACGAAAGCGATGCAGGCCACGGGCATTACACATCTGGCGAATCAAAGCGTTGACACCCTTTCCGGAGGGCAACGGCAGCGAGCGTGGATCGCCATGGTGCTGGCACAGGAAACGGCGATTATGCTGCTCGACGAGCCGACCACCTGGCTGGATATCAGTCATCAGATTGATTTGCTGGAGTTGTTGAGCGAACTGAACCGCGAGAAAGGCTATACGCTGGCAGCGGTGCTGCACGATCTTAATCAGGCCTGTCGCTACGCCAGCCATTTGATTGCGCTGCGGGAAGGAAAAATTGTCGCTCAGGGGGCGCCGAAAGAGATTGTCACTGCTGAATTGATCGAGCGTATTTACGGTCTGCGCTGCATGATTATTGACGATCCGGTAGCCGGAACGCCATTAGTGGTGCCGCTCGGACGAACGGCACCATCAACCGCCGTGATTTAAACTAACCGATCTTCCATCATGGCATCCTGTTTTCTGGATGCCATTGCATGATGTAAGAGCACACTGCCACAAGCAACCATACCGCCGATCAAGGCGGAAAGGATCACAATAATCGCTTTTCCCGGACCGTCTTTTTTCACCGGCAAGGATGGACGCAACTGATATTTAAACGGCGTAAAATTCACATCGTTGACATTTGCTTTTGTTAATTGCTCGACAAGATACTGACGATTACGTAATTCACCATTTAGTTCCGCAACGTCAGTAACCGCTTTTTCAATTTCAAGTTTGCGTTCAATACCGTCAGCACCGAGAGAAATAGAAAAATCAGGGTCATCTTTAACAGCCTGACCATTACTGTAAACAGGCTTTTTAATTCCTGCCGCATTGGCAATATCCAGTGAATAATTGAGCCGCTGAATATTTGCATCAAGCTGGTTTTTCGTTTTAATGCGATCCTGAGCCAGTTTTTCTTTTTCAAACTGGGTTCTGATTTCCAGTTTATTACGTATGTTTTCTAGCGACTCTTTCACCACCAACGTCGAGATATAATCGATATAACCAGCCAATACTGTCTGCGCTTCTTCACTGGTGGGTGCGGTGAAACTTAATGTCCAGGAAGTATACAACGCAGGCTCATCTTTTTTCTTACTGGCGTTGTCATCAACCGCTTTCATTTTTTCGCTCAATGTGACAATAGCGCGATGCAGCTCCTGTTCATCAATCTTCGCCTCTTTTAATTGATCCATGACATAAGGGGACGAACGCAGATAGTCTTCCAATAAACTCACAGACTGAAATTTCTTGATAAACAGGTTAAACACACCGTTGCGATCGATATTGGCATCCAGATCCAGCACGCGGAGTTTGGTGAAGACCTTCTCCAGATCTTGCCACTGGACAGCCTCTGCGGGCGTGATAACTGCCGAGCTGGTCCATTTTTGCGGCAAAATGAAAGACACCAGTAGCCCGATACAGGCAAAGGCTAAAGCCACCGCTATTACCCGCGTTTTTGCGTACCACAAAACTTCGATAAGTTTAAGTAAATCAATTTCATTATTACTGGGCGACGCCAGATGATAATCGGGAAAATGAGAATCGCTTCCCTGCTTAATATTCAGTGATGACATGCGATATGACCTGAAATGAGTCCAATAAGATTAAATCTCCACGGCGCTCACTTTATCAGTTAGCAAGAATTATCCGAAGCTGAACTTTGTAAATTCCCCTCACCGAACACAACATTAAGCGTGTTTTCAGAGAAGCAACTGAGGATTCATCATAATAATAAATAATAAAATCCACAATCATTTACAGTAATTATGGATTTTATTTAAGATAAAGTTATTTATTTAGCGTCGCCAAAATAATTGGCCCGATTTTTTCAAATGCCATTGGCGAGATAATATCCACATGAGCACAATCTAAACGATAAATATCCAGCTCAGCTACCCATGGCGACCAGGCGCGTTCGGGACTCATACCTTCCTGAAGTGTACGTTCAGCAACAAACAGCGTCGCTTTACCATCAAATGGTACGCTATGAGCCGTGCTTAACAGACGCACTGCATCAGCGTAATTACCTTCAATGGTGGTAAACAGCTCCGTCGACGCAGTTCCCTGCTGTGCCGCCAGGAAGGTTTCGCGCTCGCGGTTAATCTCCGCCAGCACTTCCGGGTCCAGACCGTTAGCTTCTTTTTCCTGCCAGTTTTGCGTTTCTGGCGGCCAGGTATCCAGCAAGCCAAGAAATGCCACCTGTTCGCCACGGGCACGCAACCGCGCCGCAATCCCCTGCGCCAGCGTACCGCCCAGCGAATAACCCAGCAGGTAATAAGGGCCGTGAGGTTGTTGTTCAAGTAACTTTGCCAGATGCGCTTCGCAGACTTCATCCAGGTTTGCAGCCTTCTGCATGGGGCCATGAGGGCGCGGCGACTGAATGCCAATAATCGACCATTGTGGATCGAGATAACGCGAGAGCACGCTAAACTGCCAGGCAAAACCGGACGCCGGATGGAAACAAAACAGCGTCGGGCCATTACCTTCACGCAACGGCAGAATGGTTTCGAATCCCATGCGCCGGGTGCTGTCTTCTTCACCATCAATAATCGTTGCCAGTTTGGCGACGGTTGACGCAACCATCACCTGCCCCGGCGTCACCTGGCGGGCAAACTGCCGACTTAACTGCGCCGCCAGTTTCATCGCCAGCAGCGAATGACCGCCAAGAGCGAAGAAATCAGCGTCGGCATCCTGCACATCACAGCCCAGCAATGACGAGAACGCCCTGGCGATAATCATTTCGCTGCCCGCTTTCGGCGCTCGTCCCGGCGTTTGTGCTTTCAATTCCGGCAACGGTAAAGCTTTACGATCCAGCTTGCCATTGGCGCTAAGCGGCAACTGCGGAAGTTGCAGCAGAACGACGGGCACCATATGCGGTGGCAACGTTTCGCGCAACTGCGCCTGTAATGCGCTGGTATCCAGCGGCAGGCCTGATTGCGACACCAGATACCCGACCAACTGGCGCGCGTCGCCGCCGGTTGCTGCCGCCTGGTTAATCACACAGGCGTGGGTAACCGCCTGCTCGACATCCGGCAGCGCCTGCATCACGCGGTCGATTTCGCCCAGTTCAATACGCTGACCACGAATTTTTAGCTGATCGTCACTACGCCCGAGGTATTCCACCGCGCCATTTTCCAGCCAACGAGCAACGTCTCCGGTACGGTACATCCGCTCACCAGGAGCGAAAGGATCGGCAATAAAGCGGCTGGCGGTCAGATCGGGGCGTCCAAGATACCCTTGCGCCAGTTGAATGCCGGTGAGATAGAGATCGCCCGCCACACCCGGCGGCACCGGATGCATCATCGCATCAAGAATGCGTAGCCCCGTGTTCCAGACCGGATAACCAATTGGCACGCTGCTGCCGCGTACCTGTGCTAGTTCCTCGCCAAAAGCCGGATACCAGCTAACGTCCACTGCTGCTTCCGTCGGGCCATATAGATTATGCAGCGGCACGCTGGTTAACTGTTGCCATTCGCGGCATAAATCAGCCGGTAAGGCCTCACCACTACAGAAAACCTGTTTCAACGTCGCGCAACTTTGGCTGGCAGTTTGCGGAGTCAGTGAAGCAACAAATGCCGCCAGCATCGACGGCACAAAGTGCGTGGTCGTCACGCCGTAATCAGCAAAGAATTGTTGCATAGCGAGCGGATCGCGGTGCGCTTCTGGCTCTGCCATCACCAGTTTCGCCCCCGCAATAAACGGCCAGAAAAACTCCCACACCGAGACATCAAAACTACACGGCGTTTTTTGGGCAACGACATCTTCGCCTGTAAGCGGATAATGATTTTGCATCCACAACAGGCGGTTGACGATAGCCGTCTGCCCGACCATTACCCCTTTCGGCCTGCCGGTGGAACCCGAGGTAAAGATGATATAAGCCGTGTGGTGCGGTTGTGAAAGTTGCAGCGGCGCACTGCCCTGTGGAGTAAGCGGGGCGTTATAGCAAAGGCTGGCTAAATTGGGAACATCGCTAAAGCGCGGCAGTTGATCGTCTGTGGTAATTAACAGCGACGGACGCGCATCTTCCAGCATCATTTTCAGACGATCGTCCGGATAACCCGTATCCAGCGGTAGCCAGGCCGCACCTGCTTCAACTATCGCATGTAGTGCCAGGGTCAAAAAGACCGAGCGCGGTAGCGCCACCGCCACGCTGTCGCCCGGTTTAACGCCGCGCTCACGCAGCAGATTCGCCAGCGCCACCACCTGTTCACGCATCTCCCGATAGCTGAACTGATAATGAGCGTCAGCCAGTGCCGGAGCATCCGGCGTTTTGGCTGCCTGTTCTGCCACCAGCGCGCTCAGCGTGGTTTCAGGGATTTCTACCTGTGTGGCGTTGATCTGCGCCAACTGTGCATACTCACCTGGCAACATAATATCGACATCGCCGCACAACAGCGCCGGATTCGCGGCGAACTGCGCAATCAGCATTTTCAGACGTTCGGCGTGCTGGATTAACGTTGGCTCATCGTAACGCTGTTTATTGGCGAGGATCTCAATGCTCAAACCACCTTGTTCATCCGGGAACAGCGCCAGTTCAAGGTCATTAACCGGCCCCGTTGCCAGGGTGTGGGTTTGCGCCTGAACACCCGGAATATCCAGTTGGTATTCAAATACTTTGATATTGAGTACCGGACCGAAGAGCGGTTCATCTCCCGCCGCACGCCCACTGTCACGGACAATTTGTTCGGCGTCGTAGCGTTGATGGCGGCGCATTTTTTTTAGTTGTGCCGCCAGTCGGGTTGCCAGTTGTGACAGCGTTTCTTGCGCTTCAATGTGAATACCCAACGGTAAAACGTTGAGCACGGGGCCGGTAGCCGTCAGCGCCGCCGAGCCCATTCGACGCATAAAGATGAATCCGGCGGCGTAGTCCATGCGGTTGCACAATCGCCCCAGCCATAAGGCCGCCAGCGCAAGAGCTAAATCGGTACGTTGTACGTTTGGCAGTTGGGCTGCCAACTGGCGGAATTCTCCGTCGGTAAATTCCAGTTTCAGGCGCAGAATATCTGCCGAGGCGCCGCGCCCCACTAAAGGTGCAGACGAAAGTGACGCAGGTGGCGGCAGTTGGCGACGCTGTTCCGCCCAGAATGCCGCATCACGCTGCCAGGCCTCGCTTTCGCGGTACTGCTGGTACTCATCCACCACTTCAGCGAAAGGCGTAAACGGCGAAGCAGGCGTTGGTTCGCCACGCAGCCATGCACAGTAAATATTGGCGATCTGGCGGGTAATGGCCGGGAAACTGAAGCCATCGACCAGCAAATGGTGGTAACGCTGATACCAGTACCAGCGGTTATCCGCCACCTGAATTAACTGATGAAAGACCAGCGGTTTACCGCTATCGACGCGCAGGTTTTGTTGCAAATCGGCCTGCATTAAGGCCTGCGCAGTACCGTGCGGATCAATATTGGTTCGCAGGTCGATAATTTCTGGCCGTTCAAACGTCAGCGCATCATCGACCCATTGCCAGACTTCACCGTTATCTTCTGTAAAACGCATCCGCAACGTATCCGCTTGTGCTAAGCCGGCAACCACCGCGCGGGCCAGCAGCGGTGCATCAATATCTCCGGTTAACTCAACGTAATGCGCTACGCTCCAGGCAGAGGGTAAATCTGACAGTTTTTCTGCCATCCAGATGCCGGGTTGCGCCGCAACCAAAGGTAAATGCTGGCTCATTGCGCCTCCTGCTGCCGGGTAAAATTCGTCGGTGTCAGGGTACGCCAGTGGGCTTCCAGCCACTGCTGGCAGGACGCCTGTGACAACGGCTGACACACAACGTCCCAGCCTGCCGGTAAGGCGCATTGTTGCGGCCACAGACTGAATTGCCCCTGCGCATTGCGCAAAATGTAAAACGCTCCCTGCGGATCATCGAAGGGATTACTGAATGCCATATTCAACTCCTGTCATGGAAAAGTGGTTGCCAGAGGTCAATTAACCCCTGCATCAAGCCACCGCGCCAACAAAGTGCATCATGTCCGCCGTCAACCTGACGCCAGAAAATGGATTCTTTTATGGGGTGTAATTGCGCATACAGCGCCTGATTGGCCCGCATAATCATCGGCTCGCGAAAACCCGCTTCCAGCACAATGCGCAGACCTTCGGCGCTAACTTCACCAGCTTTAAGCTTTTCAAGTAACACGCCCTCTTGCTGCCCGCCCCGATGCGGCCACCAGTACGATCCTGACTGGCTTAATACACAGCCAAAGCGTTCAGGCCAGTGCAGTCCGGCATACAGCGCGGAAAGTCCACCAAAACTTTGCCCGGCGACAACAGTGCGATCGGCGCGATCGCTAAAAGGAGCGATTGTTTTCACCAACGGCAGTAACTCTTGCTGTACTGCCAGCCAGAAATCCGCATTACACGGCAGTTCGCGGGCACGGTGCGCGGTGTCGATGGCTTCAATCAACACATACACGGCGGGAGGAAGTTGCTGACGATAGGTCAGCGAAGTCAGCGCAGGCCAGACGGGCATACTTTGCGCCCAAAATTCGCCATCGAGTAGAATAGCTAACGGACGCTCCTCAACTGGCGCATCGCCGGTGGTAAAAATCCATACACGGCGTGAATTTCCCAACCGTTCACTTTTCCAGGTTATTTCTTTAGCTGAGTTATCGGGGGCTTGCGGACAATCCCAGCCGGGTTGCAGCGGCGCTTGCGGCATTTCGAGGGCGGAAACAGCGTGCCCTCGCCCTCCTTTCCAGCTTTGCGGATTCAGCGGATCGGCTATCGCCTGGGGTAATAGTTTTCGCCAGCCCTCACGTAATTCGAGGCGATCGGGTGATGGTGCAGAAAAAATGTCATCGCGTTCGGTGGGAATAAAACAGTAACTGCCGCGCCAGTTAGCACTGAGTTGTGTCGTCCACTGCCAGACATCGGTGCCTGCAATGCGATGCATCGACTGGGGATGGCTGTTCTGATGGTGATCGGTAACGCCAGTGATATAAACCCATACGCGCTTTACCGTCGAGCGGTCTTCAGAACCTTGAGGGTCACGCCACCAGAAAGTGACCTGATATATTTCGTCATTCAGACGCTGCCATTCCGGGCCATGTTTCGACTGCCACCAGCTCTCACTTCCCACGTTTAACGCCGTCACACCATAACCCCATGTTTACTGTGCAATTTTTTATTGATTGCAGAAATATATTGATAATATTATTGATAACTATTTGCATTTGCAATAGCGTATTGGCGCGCCATGTCAAGCGCGCACATTAATTAACCAACTGCACTGCGTGTCTTTCAGGATCAAAGGTTTTCGCGGTAGCGGGATGCGTCATGCTGATGACGACCATGCCCGACAGTTGCAATTCGTGGCAAAAATGCAGGAATAAAACAATGAACAAGAAGATTCATTCCCTGGCCTTGTTGGTCAACCTGGGGATTTATGGGGTAGCGCAGGCACAAGAGCCAACCGATACCCCTGTTTCACATGACGATACCATTGTCGTTACCGCCGCCGAGCAGAACTTGCAGGCGCCTGGCGTTTCGACCATCACCGCAGATGAAATCCGCAAAAACCCGGTTGCCCGCGATGTATCGGAGATCATCCGTACCATGCCCGGCGTTAACCTGACCGGTAACTCCACCAGCGGTCAGCGTGGTAATAACCGCCAGATTGATATTCGCGGCATGGGTCCAGAAAACACGCTGATTTTGATTGACGGCAAGCCGGTCAGCAGCCGTAACTCGGTGCGTCAAGGCTGGCGCGGCGAGCGCGATACTCGTGGTGATACCTCCTGGGTGCCGCCGGAGATGATTGAACGTATTGAAGTTCTGCGTGGCCCGGCGGCTGCACGTTATGGCAACGGCGCGGCAGGTGGCGTAGTTAACATCATCACCAAAAAAGGCAGCGGCGAGTGGCACGGTTCCTGGGATGCTTATTTCAACGCCCCAGAACATAAAGAGGAAGGCGCCACCAAACGCACCAACTTCAGCCTGACCGGTCCGCTGGGCGATGAATTCAGTTTCCGCTTGTATGGCAACCTCGACAAAACCCAGGCCGACGCGTGGGATATTAACCAGGGTCATCAGTCCGCGCGTGCCGGAACCTATGCAACTACCCTACCGGCCGGGCGCGAAGGGGTGATCAACAAAGATATTAACGGCGTTGTTCGTTGGGACTTCGCGCCTCTGCAATCACTCGAACTGGAAGCGGGTTACAGCCGCCAGGGCAACCTGTATGCGGGCGATACTCAGAACACCAACTCCGACGCCTACACTCGCTCTAAATACGGCGATGAAACCAACCGCCTGTATCGCCAGAACTACTCACTGACCTGGAACGGTGGCTGGGATAACGGTGTGACCACCAGTAACTGGGTGCAGTACGAACACACCCGTAACTCGCGTATTCCGGAAGGTCTGGCGGGCGGCACCGAAGGGAAATTTAACGAAAAAGCGACACAAGACTTCGTCGATATCGATCTTGATGACGTGATGCTGCACAGCGAAGTTAACCTGCCGATTGATTTCCTCGTTAACCAGACGCTGACGCTGGGTACGGAGTGGAATCAGCAGCGGATGAAGGACTTGAGTTCCAACACCCAGGCGCTGACCGGGACGAATACCGGCGGTGCTATTGATGGTGTGAGTGCCACCGACCGTAGCCCATATTCAAAAGCGGAAATTTTCTCGCTGTTTGCCGAAAACAACATGGAGCTGACTGACAGCACCATCGTGACACAGGGGCTGCGTTTCGATCATCACAGCATTGTAGGTAATAACTGGAGCCCGGCGCTGAATATATCGCAAGGTTTAGGCGATGACTTCACGCTGAAAATGGGCATCGCCCGTGCTTATAAAGCGCCGAGCCTGTACCAGACTAACCCAAACTACATTCTCTACAGTAAAGGTCAGGGTTGCTATGCCAGCGCGGGCGGCTGCTATCTGCAGGGGAACGATGACCTGAAAGCAGAAACCAGCATCAACAAAGAGATTGGTCTGGAGTTCAAACGCGACGGCTGGCTGGCGTCACCTGGTTCCGTAACGATTATCGCAATAAGATTGAAGCGGGCTATGTGGCTGTAGGGCAAAACGCAGTCGGCACCGATCTCTATCAGTGGGATAACGTACCGAAAGCGGTGGTGGAAGGTCTGGAAGGATCGTTAAACGTACCGGTTAGCGAAACGGTGATGTGGACCAATAACATCACTTATATGCTGAAGAGTGAAAATAAAACCACGGGCGACCGTTTGTCGATCATCCCGGAATATACGTTGAACTCAACGCTGAGCTGGCAGGCACGGGAAGATTTGTCGATGCAGACAACCTTCACCTGGTACGGCAAGCAGCAGCCGAAGAAGTACAACTATAAAGGTCAGCCAGCGGTTGGACCGGAAACCAAAGAAATCAGTCCGTACAGCATTGTGGGTCTGAGTGCGACCTGGGATGTAACGAAAAATGTCAGTCTGACCGGCGGCGTGGACAACCTGTTCGACAAGCGTTTGTGGCGTGCGGGTAATGCCCAGACCACAGGTGATTTGGCAGGAGCCAACTATATCGCGGGTGCCGGGGCGTATACCTATAACGAACCGGGACGTACGTGGTATATGAGCATTAATACTCACTTCTGATGCTAACGTCAGATTGTTGACAAAGTGCGCGTCGTTCATGCCGGATGCGGCGTGAACGCCTTATCCGGCCTACAAAATCTTGCCAATTCAATATATTGCAGGATCACGTAGGCCTGATAAGCGTAGCGCATCAGACAGTTTTGCGTTTGTCATCAGTCTCTAATATGGTCGACATGAAAACTACGCATACCTCCCTCCCCTTTGCCGGACATACGCTGCATTTTGTTGAGTTTGAGCCGGCAAGTTTTTGTGAGCAGGATTTGCTCTGGCTGCCGTACTACACGCAACTGCAACATGCCGGACGTAAACGCAAAGCCGAACATTTAGCCGGACGGATTGCTGCTGTTCATGCGTTGCGGGAGTATGGCTATAAATGTGTGCCCGCAATTGGCGAGCTACGCCAACCTGTGTGGCCTGCGGGGTTATACGGCAGTATTAGCCACTGCGGGGCTATGGCATTGGCTGTGGTATCTCGTCAACCAACGGGTATTGATATCGAAGAGATTCTCTCTGCACAAGCAGCGGAAGAGCTGAAAGACAGCATTATGACACCAGCAGAATACGAGCTGCTTGTGGTCAGTGATTTACCCTTTTCTGTGGCGCTTACACTGGCGTTTTCAGCGAAAGAGAGTGCATTTAAGGCAAGCAAGTTACAGACAGTTCAAGGTTTTCTGGATTATCAAATAATTAACTGGAATAAACAGCAGATCATCATTCGTCGAGAGGATGAGACATTTGCTGTGTACTGGCGGATAAAAGAAAAGAGAGTAATAACGCTGTGCCAACACGATTAATTGACAGGCGTCTGATACGATTCGCCCGCAGCCATTGCTGACTGCGGGCGAAAGTGTAAAGCAGGTGCCTTACCACCCTGACCTGACAACCGGATATGCGGGGATTACTCCCCGCACAACGGCTACTTCTTCGGTTCGTAAGCGAGAACAGCCTTAAACTCAATATTACGTTCCTTCACCGTAAACTCACACAGCGAGTCTCCGACCAGAAGCGTAAATCCCAGCACCGTTAAACACAGCACTATGACCGCCACAAGGGCATATTTCGTCAGCATGTTTATATTGCCTCCATGCGAAGAAGGGACTACCATCCAAATTGTCTGGTTTGGAGTGGCAGCCCCAGAGTGTGATAGAAATATCGTCCTGGGGCTTCATCTTTCCAGATCTCAGAGTTAACCTGAAACCGGAAAGCTTCAGGCACCCGCCGTTATCTTACCCTTCCTTAATAAAATAGCTGTTTATTTATACAGCAAATCCTGTTCCGGACTTCGGCCGGCAAAACTCATCATTGCCTTAAAACGAGATCGCCCGCAGCCATTGCTGACTGCGGGCGAAAGTGTAAAGCAGGTGCCTTACCATCCAGACCTGACAACCGGATATGCGGGGATTACTCCCCGCACAACGGCTACTTCTTCGGTTCGTAAGCGAGAACAGCCTTGAACTCAATATTACGTTCCTTCACCGTAAACTCACACAGCGAGTCTCCGACCAGAAGCGTAAATCCCAGCACCGTTAAACACAGTACTATGACTGCCGCAAGGGCATATTTCGTCAGCATGTTTATATTGCCTCCATGCGAAGAAGGGACTACCATCCAAATTGTTTGGGTTTGGAGTGGCAGCCCCAGGGTTGATAGAAATATCTCCTGGGGCTTCATCTTTCCAGACCTCAGAGTTAACCTGAAACTGGAAAGCTTCAGGCACCCGCCGTTATCTTACCCTGCCTTAATAAAATAGCTGTTTATTTATACAGTTAATCCTGTTTCGGACTTCTCATACTACTCATTTGATCAACCGAAGATGAGCCAGTTTTTTTCTGCACGCCCCAATCGTCAAAATTCTTCGCTGCCAGCCAGCTATGACGCAACTGGTCACATTGCAAAAGTAGCTAAATTGCTTCAGTCACAATCAGTTCACCACCACCAAAAAAAGAAACATTCCAGAACTTCCGCATCTCGCCCTGCCGCTGCCACTTCTATACTGGAATGAAAATGCCAACATAAGAGAAACCTATGCCATTACCTGAGTTTCATATTTCTGAACCTTTTACCCTCGGTATTGAACTGGAAATGCAGGTGGTTAATCCTCCGGGATATGACCTTAGCCAGGACTCTTCAACGCTGATTGACGCCGTTAAAAATCAGATCACTGCTGGGGAAGTGAAGCACGATATCACCGAAAGTATGCTGGAGCTGGCGACAGATGTTTGCCGTGATATCAACCAGGCTGCCGGGCAATATTCAGCGATGCAGAAAGTCGTATTGCAGGCAGCCGCAGACCATCATCTGGAAATTTGCGGCGGTGGTACACACCCATTTCAGAAATGGCAGCGTCAGGAGGTATGCGACAACGAACGCTATCAACGAACACTGGAAAACTTTGGTTATCTCATTCAACAGGCGACCGTTTTTGGTCAGCATGTCCATGTTGGCTGTGCCAGTGGCGATGACGCTATTTATTTGCTGCACGGCTTATCGAGGTTTGTGCCGCACTTTATCGCCCTTTCTGCCGCGTCGCCGTATATGCAAGGAACGGATACGCGTTTTGCCTCCTCAAGACCGAATATTTTTTCTGCCTTTCCCGATAATGGCCCGATGCCGTGGGTCAGTAACTGGCAACAATTTGAAGCCCTGTTTCGCTGCCTGAGTTACACCACGATGATCGACAGCATTAAAGATCTGCACTGGGATATTCGCCCCAGCCCCCATTTTGGCACGGTGGAAGTTCGGGTGATGGATACCCCGTTAACCCTTAGCCATGCGGTAAATATGGCGGGATTGATTCAGGCCACCGCCCACTGGTTGCTGACGGAACGCCCTTTCAAACATCAGGAGAAAGATTATCTGCTGTATAAATTCAACCGTTTCCAGGCCTGCCGTTATGGTCTGGAAGGCGTCGTTACCGATCCGCACACCGGCGATCGTCGACCACTAACGGAAGACACCTTGCGATTGCTGGAAAAAATCGCCCCTTCTGCACATAAAATTGGTGCATCGAGTGCAATTGAAGCACTGCACCGCCAGGTTATCAGCGGTCTGAATGAAGCGCAGCTGATGAGAGATTTCGTCGCCGATGGCGGCTCGCTGATTGGACTGGTGAAAAAGCATTGTGAGATTTGGGCTGGAGACTAAGCGGAGAATTGCGTTACGCAGAAATATCCCCGACAATGGTGTTTTAACTTACATTTAACAATGTTATGAAACACCCCTTAGAAACCTTGACTACCGCAGCAGGCATTTTGCTGATGGCTTTCCTCTCTTGCCTGCTGCTGCCCGCCCCTGCGCTGGGGCTGACGCTGGCACAGAAACTGATGACCACGTTCCATCTGATGGATCTGAGTCAGCTTTACACATTGTTATTTTGTCTGTGGTTTTTAGTGCTGGGCGCTATTGAATATTTTATTCTTAGATTTATCTGGCGACGCTGGTTCTCGCTGGCGGATTAAACGTCGATTATCACCGTACTTCGCGGCATACTTTGCTTATTCTCCTTCGCCTTAAGGAACGTTTATGGATAAGCAATCACTGCACGAAACGGCGAAACGCCTTGCCCTTGAGTTACCCTTCGTCGAGCTTTGCTGGCCGTTTGGCCCAGAGTTCGATGTCTTTAAAATTGGCGGCAAGATTTTTATGCTGTCGTCGGAGCTGCGCGGCGTCCCCTTCATAAATCTGAAGTCCGATCCACAAAATTCCCTGTTAAATCAGCAAATATATCCAAGCATTAAGCCTGGGTATCACATGAATAAAAAGCACTGGATTTCTGTGTATCCAGGCGAGGAAATCTCTGAATCGTTGCTCAGCGATCTGATCAACGACTCATGGAATTTAGTGGTTGATGGCTTAGCTAAACGCGATCAAAAAAGGCTGCGCCCTGGCTAAAACGGAAATCTATAGAGCATTTTTCTCGCTTACCATTTCTCGTTGAACCTTGTAATCTGCTGGCACGCAAAATTACTTACACATGGAGTCTTTATGGATATCATTTCTGTCGCCTTAAAGCGTCATTCCACTAAGGCATTTGATGCCAGCAAAAAACTTACCCCGGAACAAGCCGAGCAGATCAAAACCCTGTTGCAGTACAGCCCATCCAGCACCAACTCCCAGCCATGGCATTTTATTGTGGCCAGCACGGAAGAAGGTAAAGCGCGTGTCGCTAAATCCGCCGCCGACAATTACGTGTTCAACGAACGTAAAATACTTGATGCCTCGCACGTCGTGGTGTTCTGCGCGAAAACCGCAATGGACGATGCCTGGCTGAAGCTGGTTGTTGACCAGGAAGATGCCGATGGTCGCTTTGCCACGCCGGAAGCCAAAGCGGCGAACGATAAAGGCCGTAAGTTCTTCGCCGATATGCACCGTAAAGATCTGCATGATGATGCAGAGTGGATGGCAAAACAGGTTTATCTCAACGTCGGTAACTTCCTGCTGGGCGTTGCGGCACTGGGTCTGGACGCAGTGCCAATCGAAGGTTTTGACGCGGCGATCCTCGATGAAGAATTTGGTTTGAAAGAGAGGTAATGACTCCAACTTATTGATAGTGTTTTATGTTCAGATAATGCCCGATGACTTTGTCATGCAGCTCCACCGATTTTGAGAACGACAGCGACTTCCGTCCCAGCCGTGCCAGGTGCTGCCTCAGATTCAGGTTATGCCGCTCAATTCGCTGCGTATATCGCTTGCTGATTACGTGCA
>NZ_PZKQ01000089.1:0-5645 GCF_003046645.1 Escherichia sp. MOD1-EC6475
AAGTTGGCAGCATCACCGGAGGGACGTTATGAATAATTCTGATTTAGACGATTTGGCAGCAGAACTTGCCGAGTTTGCACCACCTGAGAAGAAAAAAGGACGTCCAGCCAGCGAGGAACGCATCATAGCCGGTTTTGAAGAAATCCAGCGCTTTACTGAGCAACATGGGCGTGTCCCGCAACATGGCGAAGAGCGTGATATCTTCGAGCGTCTCTATGCAGTGCGGCTCGACCGCCTACGCAGTCTCCCAGACTGCCGTGCCTTGCTAGAGCCACTGGATCATCAGGGCTTATTAGCTGGAGGGGGCGATGTAGCGGAGTCTGCGGACGAAATTATCGATATCGATAACTTGGCTGCCGAACTGGCGGATGTTTCCAGCGAGGACGATATCACGGTCTTGCGTCATGTTCGTGCTAGCACCGAAAAGCGCGTTGTACAAGGAGTTGCGGATCGCAAGCCGTGCGAGGATTTTGATGCGTTCAAACCACTATTTGAGCAGGTACGCAATGATCTAAGTTCAGGGTTAAGAGTGACCCGACCTTTTGGGCAGTATGCAACGATTGAAGTGGGTCATTGGTTTATCCTGGATGGTCAAACGGCTTATGTGTCTGAGGAAGGTGAAGAGTTCGATTCTCCACAGGGGAAGAAAGATGCTCGGCTGCGTGTCATTTATTCGAATGGTACAGAAAGCAACCTACTTCGGCTGTCATTGGTTCGTGCTTTGTATAAAGACGAAACAGCGCGTCGAATTACCGATCCAGACATGGGGCCTTTATTCAGCGATGCTCTAGAAGAGAGCGATCTAGAAAGTGGCACTATTTATGTGTTGCGTTCGCTATCTGATAACCCTTATGTAGCTGAACATCGTGATGTCATTCACAAGATTGGAGTGACTGGCGGCAAAGTAGAGGCGCGTATTGCCAATGCGGAACACGATTCCACCTATCTGTTAGCGAAGGTCGAGGTGGTAGCTTCATACAAGCTTGCAGGCATCAACCGCACCCGGATGGAAAACCTGTTTCACAGGTTGTTTGCACCCGCAAGGCTTAACATTACCATTAACGACCGTTTCGGCCATCCAGTGCAGCCCGAGGAATGGTTTCTCGTTCCGTTATTCGTTATCGATGAGGCTGTTGCACGTATTAAGGATGGTAGCATCATTGGGTATGTTTATGACCCCATGTCTGCGAAACTGGTGAAGGCATAGTGTAGTGGTCAAGTAATATTGGCCTCGGTTTTACAGTAAAAATGGTATCTGTTCTCTGACTCTTCCGGCGTCAGCCCACCGTTATAATGGTGAGGTCTGACGCTGTTGTAGTAGTTCAATATGTAATCATTAATTTGCTGCCGGGCCTCGTCCTTGCCTGCGTAACCATTCGCTGGCACCCATTCTGTTTTCAGACTGCGGAAGAAGCGTTCCATGGGGCTGTTATCCCAGCAGTTTCCCCGCCGACTGACGCTTTGATTTATTCTGCAACACCAGAGAAGTTGTTGATATTTAAGGCCTGTATACTGGCTTCCCTGGTCGCTATGGAACATGACATCCCGGGGTTGACCACGCGTCTCATAGGCCATCCGCAGGGCACTGCTTATCAGTGCGGTATCGGCATGCGCTGACAGACTCCAGCCGATAACCCTGCGGGCAAAAAGATCCATAACAACCGCCAGATAGCACCAGCGATTTCCTGCCCAGAGATACGTAATATCTCTACACCATACCCGGTCTGGCTCCGGTACTGCGAACTGACGCTCGAGCAGATTCGGCAGGCTGGTATGCTCCTGACGGGCATTTTTATACTGATGTTTTCCGGGCTGACAACTGCTCAGGTTCAGATATTTCATCAGACGCCCGGCACGGTAACGGCTCATCGGGACGCCGTTTTGAGTCAGCATTTCAGCCAGAGTGCGCGCGCCCGCAGAGCCCCGACTTTGGTTCCATGCCCGGCGTATTTCGCTGCACAACCTGACTCGCGCCGGATTAACCGTATCGCGTCGTTTTCGCCAGTACCGGTAACTGCTGCGGTGTATTTCCAGAGCAGAACACAGGCTGACAACCGTGTGGCTGTCACTCAGTCTGGCGGCTATCGTGAACCGTTCAGCGAGTCGGACATTAAGAGCGCGGTAGCCTTTTTTAATATCGTATTTTGTTCCTCCAGACGGCGAACTTGCTTTTCCAGCTCGCGAATGCGTTGTTGCTCTGGGCTAATGGGAGTTGCAGAGGGCGTAATACCCTGACGCTCCCGCCTGAGCTGGCGCACCCAGGTCTCAAGGGTAGTCGAACCAACATTCATCGCTTCGCTGGCTTGTCGATATGAGTAGCCCTTATCAACAATCAGCTGTGCACATTCCAGCCTGAACTCAGGGGTGAAGGTTCGTTTGGTTTTCTTGTTCATTAAGTCACCTGTTTTGTGTTGTGGTGAGAATATCACCTTTAATCAGGTGGCCAAATTTAGTGTGCCACTACAAACCAAAGCTGGCAAGCAAAGGAACGAAGACGAGGCATCTGGCAATACTTCGCGCCATTCTCAATATGGCTGTTGAATGGGGATGGCTTGACAGGGCGCCCAAAATATCAACACCACGCGTTAAGAATGGACGAATCAGATGGCTTACAGAGGAGGAATCGAAGCGCCTGTTTGCAGAAATTGCTCCTCATTTCTTCCCTGTGGTCATGTTCGCAATCACTACAGGTCTTCGCCGCTCCAACGTTACAGACCTTGAGTGGTCACAGGTCGATCTGGATAAGAAAATGGCATGGATGCACCCTGATGAAACAAAAGCTGGCAATGCGATCGGAGTTCCTCTTAACGAAACCGCATGCCAGATATTAAGAAAACAGCAGGGGCTCCATAAGAGATGGGTATTTGTCCACACCAAACCTGCCTACCGAAGCGACGGAACAAAAACAGCTGCGGTAAGGAAGATGAGAACCGATAGCAACAAAGCATGGAAGGGAGCGTTAAAGCGGGCAGGCATTAGCAACTTCCGATTCCATGACCTGAGACACACCTGGGCAAGCTGGCTGGTTCAGTCCGGAGTCTCTCTTCTTGCACTTAAAGAGATGGGAGGATGGGAAACTCTCGAAATGGTTCAAAGATACGCCCACCTTTCAGCCGGGCATCTCACCGAGCACGCGAGCAAAATCGATGCGATTATAAGTCGCAATGGCACAAATACGGCACAAGAGGAGAACGTAGTTTACTTAAATGCGAGGTAACTTATTGATTTAAATGGTGCCGATAATAGGAGTAAAACACTCGATTAATCTCGTGTTAATGCCATCACCTACGACCATTACTAATTGATTGAATCTTATAGAAAAATAATCATTTTCTATGCGTCACAATCAATTTTCACATTACAAACGCTCCGACACTTTAACCGGGGAGTTTATGAGATACAAGCCTAACCAATACTTAATCTGTGATTCTTACGGTAACTACTATTTGAGGATCACGCTGCCTGTGTATATGCAGCCCTTTTTTGAAGGAAAAAGGACGTTTGTCAGGAGTCTACACACAAGTAATCTTCGTGTTGCACGTAGAAAGCGTGATCAGATTGCAGATGAATACCATTGCTTACGGGAGAGTGTCGCCCCTGTAAACAGCACAATAGAGAACACGCTGGAACTGTTACGCAGTAAGGCTAAATACGCCAAAACAGCTACCAGAATGCAAGATACAGCGTCTTCGTGTCCGTCATTGCTTAAAATTCTTGAAATCTACCTGACAATTAACAGCACGAAGAAGAAGCCAGCCACTTTAGCTAAGGCAAGAAAAGCGGTAGAGATGTTTCTCTCCTACCGTAAAAAGCCTGATATTGCATTGCAAGATGTGAGCCGCACCACTGTTACAGGCTGGATTGAACACATGCAAAAAACCCTTTCACAACAATCAATTGCAAATTATATCAGCCCAATGGCCCAGCTATGGGAGTTAGCTTCATCACGTTACCACGATGCGCCAGAAAGGGCGCTCTCCCCCTGGCGAGGGCATAGGCTTGATGTGGCACAAAGTAGAGAGAGCTACGAGGCATTTTCTAACAAAGAGCTATTGCAGGTGTTGCAAGTATTTTCCGGTAATTCAGCAGAAAACAAAGAAATGACGGCTTTGTGTCTTATCGGTGCTTATACAGGTATGAGAATCAATGAGATAGCAAGTCTCACAATAGACGATGTGAAAGAGATCGAAGGTGTGCTGTGTTTTGAAATCACACAGGGAAAAACGAAAGCTGCGGCACGTGTTGTGCCTGTACATAGCCTTATCACTCCGTTGGTGTTGTCGCTGCGTGAAAAGCCTCATAATGGCTTTTTGTTCTATCACGCCAGCATTACAGAGCGTGCTGATGGTAAACGTTCCACGTGGCACACGCAGAGATTTACAAGAGCTAAACGAAAGGCTTTAGGGGAAAAGGGAACAGAAAGGAAGGTGTTTCATTCTCTGAGACACGGAGTAGCACAGCTTCTTGATCGAAATCAAATTCCAGAAGACAGGATCGCCCTTCTCCTGGGCCATACACGCGGCAATACAGAAACATTCCGCACATATAGCAAGAATGCAGCTTCTCCAGTAGAGCTTAAAAACTATATTGAGCTTCTACGCTACCCTGAAATAGAGAAAGGCTTATCAATCAATAAAAAATCAAATTTAAGGCGTAAAACAACGCCATAGACGCAATAAAGAGGCTTCAACATAGATTGGTAGCCTCTTTTATAATTACATCGTTACAGAGCGTTTTAGAGGCATTTACGGCTATTCCTGTTTAAAGGCAGGCGTAATAGTGTCTTCACCTTCACTTGATTTTTCAGTGTTAACACGTTTTTTCATATTAGCCCCGATGTTCTTAGATGGCTGTGTTTTGATAGCTACAGTGTTTACAGTGCCATAAGAAACTAATCTTATTTGCTCAAAGCTAAGATCAAATACCAGGGATTCGCTTGCCTCTTCTGTGTATTCGATGCCTGTTAAAACAACGTTCTCAAAAGTTTTATTTTCTGTAACAAGAAGAAAAGGCTGTCTACTGTCCATAATCTGATTCAAGTAGTCGATAGCTAATGATCTTCTGTTCCCGTTCACCCCTGCACTCTTTAACAAGCCAGGATCGCTTTTAATCGGTGTTTCAGTGATCCTTCCTTTAAGAGAAAACTTATTGTTTTTAATTTGAACGTGATCAGACACAGTAGCACCATTTTCTACGGGGTAGCTTGTAACATCTGCCGAACGTGAGACGTTCACATTGTCAACACTGTCAAAGGCCAGCGCCATATAATTTTCATAAACGTCATTGCCAGAAGATGCCAAGCCACTGGTAACAATAGCAAATCCATTTTCTCCTTTTGTTTTATTAGCTTTGCTATTTTCGTTTTTTGTAGAGTTTATATCTTGTTCTGCTTTGTAAACAGCCTGAACGTGTTGTTCTGGAGTATTTGCTGCACGTATGGTTAAAATTCCCGCCGTTGCCATAATAATTTTCCTTGTAATGTTATGGCGGGAATTACCCCCCGTTAGATTTTCCTGATAAGCTGGGTAATGTTTATGATTGCAAGAAGCTATCCCCACTTGCTCTAGCTGTAAAATCCACATAATCGCTTAATCTTTATGTGTCAGAATTAATAGTAAGCGGAACCTCCGTTACCCCTTCAAAGG
>NZ_PZKQ01000090.1:0-3745 GCF_003046645.1 Escherichia sp. MOD1-EC6475
GGCTTCGACAGTGAAACAGTACAGGACGTAATGCTGGGAGCGGTGGAACGCCGCTTCGGCAACGAGCTTCCGGCGTCTCCAGTGGAGTGGCTGACGGATAATGGTTCATGCTACCGGGCTAATGAAACACGGCAGTTTGCCCGGATGTTGGGGCTTGAACCGAAGAACACGGCAGTGCGGAGTCCGGAGAGTAACGGAATAGCAGAGAGCTTCGTGAAAACGATAAAGCGTGACTACATCAGTATCATGCCTAAACCAGACGGGTTAACGGCAGCAAAGAACCTTGCAGAGGCGTTCGAGCATTATAACGAATGGCATCCGCATAGTGCGCTGGGTTATCGCTCGCCACGGGAATATCTGCGGCAGCAGGCCAGTAATGGGTTAAGTGATAACAGGTGTCTGGAAATATAGGGGCAAATCCATCAATAATACTATGGTTTACGGGGATCCGGCAAAATGGAGTCGGGATTTCTGGTTACTTGGTTCCGGGAATAAAGTAGTTGTTAATGGGGGGACTTTTGGGAATACAGGGCGTATCCCGTTGGTGGCAACTAACGCTGCTGGTAACACGTTTATCTACAACAGTACTGATGGCAATAGCTACATCGCTAAAACGACTGGCGCGGCTATCACTGTAACCCTTGAACCTAAATTCCTTAGCAAAACTCTGGATCTTACATCCGATGTGGTCTTTGCAAATAGTGGCCCAGTTACTGGTGGAACCAAGGACATTAAGTTCACTAAGAGTGGTAACATTGCTACGGTAGAATTTAATATCACCATCCCTGACATATCTGGCAAAGTAGGTCAACTTTTGATAAATGGCTTACCTTATGCTGCGGCACAGTCTGGTAGCGGTAGTGTATCTATAGCTTTAGGTCTTGCCACAGGGGTTGGTAATATCACTTGTGTAATACTAAGGGATGACAACCAAATTATGTTTTACAAGTCAACTACAACTAGTGGTGTGTCTTCAGCTCTAGGTCCATCTGACTTAATTAATGGGAGTAGTTTAAGGGGGAGCATTACTTACTCCTGCGTGTCTGACTGGGATTAACCTTCTAAAGGTTAATTTTGAAAGTGCATTTGTATGCCCCCCCTCATGAAAATTATCTAATTCCCGAGAGGGGGGGGGGACTTATTTGCAACTAATCTTTCTAAAATCAATGACAAAATACTTGTCATTCACAAATGTATTATACATTTGTCCTTTTGAAACCATTTTCATTTCGCATGGGTTAATCGTATAATTGGCATTCTCTATGGGATTCTGTATACCAAACATTTTTATCATACCTTTTCCCCACCATCCATTATTATAGTAAAGAGGAACAACTGAAGAGAGGGAGGGAAATCTTCTTATAGCATTATCTCTTTGCGGAGATGAAGGTTGCACTCCAAAAAACATGATGGTTTTTGTGGCCTCTGGATCGTTACGTGATATTTCCTCTGCCATGATATACGATAAAAAATAATCAAATTTATTTTGAGCGTCCATAGCACTTCCAAATGCGTATGAGTAGACTAGAAGCGGTAATACGAAAGGTGTTGATAATATGATATGATGCTTAAAGTTTTTAATTAAAGAAAAATAAGATATGCCAACTAATAGCATAAATCCGCTAAACGAAGCCATGACTCTATCTGAGAATACTGGATATTTTAATAAACATAAATGTATTGCAGCAAATGCCATTATTATTAATGGAGATATCAATAACAAAATAATTATAATTAAATTTAAAAATGATCTTCTGTTATTGTTAAATATTCCAATGGCTGTCTTTATAATAAATATTGAAACTGTAGCCAAGGAAATTAATGAAAGTAATAGCATGCCATTAACATATAGCAACACCATTGATAAAAATGCCAATGCATTATTTATGAAAATATTAATTCCTTCACGATCAATACTTATTAATGTGGAGTGCTCAATGTTATATTCTCCGAATACGAAGTGAGCTGAAATGTTGCTATATATAAAGTATCCAACAAGTAATTGCGCAGCTCTACATAAAATATCTATAATTAGGTCTAGTTGTTTTGTGTATTGCTTATTAGATGCGTTAATTATGAATTCTATTACTGCCAGACACACAAAAAATCCTATAACAGCCTGGTACAGGCAAAGGGATATAACAACGAAAGAAACTGAGAAAAACCATTTTAATAATTTTGAACTGTACGATAGGAACGGGAGCAGCATAAGTGACAACGCTGCTATCATTGGTACAACATCGAATTTATAAGATAAATTTTCAAGCAGAAAAGGGTTTGCAATAATTAGAAAGCATATAACGGCTGAAGCTATGCTATTAAAGTGGTTAAGGTTTGAACGAAAATATAAATATGCGCATATAATAAAAATTATTATCCCGATAAATAATGTAAGCGGAGAAATGTCAATTGTTGACTCTGCATTCAAGTTAACTAAAGACATTAATAGGTCCGCAAGAGGTCTTCCATTTGAACTCCATCCAAAATAACCATCCTGTGCTCTTCCAAGATCGTCTATGTAGTATCTATTGGCAATTATTATCGGGATGATATAAATAAAACAAAGAGATGATAAATATATTAAAAATAATTTACCTTTTGAGTCCATATGATATTTAATAATTTTATGGCCAGTAATTAATTTGCTCATTGTATAATCCATGTGATTCCGTAGTTTGTCTATTTTTTAATGATATATCTTGGTCTTGATTTAGACTCTATATATATTCTACCTATATACTCACCAAGAACCCCTATCCCAATCAGTTGTACACCGCCTAAAAAGAGGATTGATACAAGTAAAGATGGGTATCCACGAACAGAATTACCAAAAATTAGAGTGTCAAAAATCATCCATGAGCCATATATAAATGCTAGCCCAGCGACTAATAAACCAATATACGTCCACATGCGAAGAGGGAAGGTCGAGAAGCTCGTGATACCCTCAAGTGCTAGGTTCCACAATTTCCATCCATTGAATTTAGAGTCACCGGCAACACGTTCTGCCCTCGCGTATTCCACAACATCTGTGCGACCGCCAACCCAACTCAGCACACCTTTCATAAAAAGGTTGCGCTCTGGCATAAGCTTAATGTTTTCGACAACTTCACGGCTCATTAACCGGAAATCGCCGACATTCTCCTCGATCTTTGGGTTGCTTATTTTGTTGTGCAATTTATAAAACCACTCTGCTGTTTTGCGTTTCAGTCGTCCGTCAGTTGAGCGATCAGTTCGCTTAGCCAGCACCATATCAGAGCCTGCCTGCCACTTTTCGATGAGGTGGGGAATAACCTCAATCGGATCTTGCAGGTCAACATCAATTGGAATTACAGCATCTCCGGTTGCATGGTCTAGCCCTGCAAACAATGCTGGTTCTTTACCAAAGTTTCGTGTAAATGACAGCGGAACAACCAGCGGGTCTGAAACAGCCAGAGCATTAATAATTGACTCCGTAGCGTCTTTGCTTCCGTCATTTATGAAAACAATTTCCACTTCATATGGCTTCAACTCTTCGAATTCACGTACCGTTTTATAAAAAATTGGTATCGCTTCTTCTTCATTGAAGACAGGAACTACAAGAGATATCTTCATTTCGTATCCCTAAAGACAATGAACTTTGAATAGACGAAACCGCACACCAGACTGATGGCGGAGAAGGTGATAAGAGTGATAATTGGAGGAAATGAGCACTTATCAGCAGCCCATCCAACAGTAGCACTCAGTGTTCCTGGATTTGCCCCTATAT
>NZ_PZKQ01000091.1:0-24305 GCF_003046645.1 Escherichia sp. MOD1-EC6475
TCCATCACATCGGCCTACACATGCGTCCCCGTAGGTCGGATAAGACGCGCCAGCGTCGCATCCGACATTTTAGGCACAGTAGCCCACCTACACCGGCAACGTTTTCAACAATCCGAACGCCTCTTTCATCCGATCCTCGCTGACCACAAAGGCGCGAAGCTGGTCGGCATCATCAACGCCGCGCGCCACCATCCCCTGGCTTTCTGTATTAATCTGCCAGCGTAAATCCTGACGCTGGGTTTCGCCTGCCAGATGCAGCGGTAATTCCGGCGTTTTGATTTTCACCAACATCGCCGGTAGTTTCAGCGGCGTGTTATTGCCGAGAAGATTTTTTGCCAGCACCATCGCGCTAAGTTGAATCGGCTGGAGGAACGGCAGTACCTGACCGTTAATTTCTGCGCAATCGCCCAGCGCATAAATATCGGCATTACTGGTTTGCAGATAACTATCGACGCAAACGCCGCGATTAATCGTCAGCCCGGCGCGTCGTGCCAGGGCGGTTTCCGGGAGCAGTCCGGTTGCGGCAATTACCGCATCCACTTCGATGCTGCGTTGGCGATCCAGCGTTGCCCGAATGCCAGAATCCGTTTTTTCCAGCCCCTGCAACTGAGATTTCAACAGCAGATGAACGCCCATCTCCGTCAACCGATGCTGCAAGCGGCTGCTTACTTCCGGTGGCATTAACGATGCCAGAATACTGGCAGCGTTGTCGATTAGCGTGACCGCTTTGCCTGCACGACAAAAATCCATCGCCAGTTCGCTACCAATCAAACCACCGCCGACAATCAACACGCGTCGGGCATCCCGCAGTTGCGTTTCACAGGCGCGATACTCTTGCTGACTATTTAACGTCAGCATTAACTCACGCCCGGGCACTGGCGGGACAAAGGCGCTGGCACCGGTTGCCAGCACTAACTTGTCATATTGCCACTGATTATTCTGACTTTTCACCACATGGGCTTCGGCATCGATATCCGTCACCCAGGTGTGCGGAAACAGGCGCAGATTAAACTGCTCGGCAAATTCACCTGCCGTCTGGCGGGTAAGGTCGTCGGCACGTTGCCCCTGACTGATCACATGGCTGAGGTCAGGTTTGTTGTACTCATCCATGCTGTCGGCGGCAATCAGGGTTAACGGAATACTGGCGTCCTGTTTGCGAATATTTTTCACCAGTTGGCGGGCGGCGAAGCCCGAACCAATGATCACAATGCCGTTGCTCATTTTGCCTCCGATGCCAGTTCGTCAAAGACGTCTTTACCGAGGGAACATTCCGGGCACAGGAAGTTGTCCGGGACTTCACTCCACGGCGTTCCTGGTGCAACGTCCTGCATTGGCTCGCCTTTTACCGGATCGTAAATCCACTGGCAGACGCTGCACTGCATCCGTGGGCCGAGGTCAGCCGTCGTGGTGGCATAGGTTTCTTCTTTAACCACCGTATTCACCGTGTTCTGCGGCAGCGGCGAAAGCGCCCATTGACGGGCAATTTCACGACCGTGTTCACGGCATAACTCCAGAGCGTCCTGATCCGGTCGCCATTTGGCTTTCAGGCTAAGCGACATTTCGAAACCTGCATCCTGCAGGCGAGTGGAAAGACGATCCACCGCACCGCCGCTCCAGCCGTGAGAGCCGAAAGCACTGGCGCGTTTATTACGAAAGCGCAATCCGGTCATCTCCTCCACCAGCCCGGCGATTTTCGGCATCATCACGTTATTCATCGTCGAAGTGCCGACCAGCACGCCTTTTGAGCGGAAGACATTGGTCAGGATTTCGTTTTTATCGCTTCGGGCGACGTTGAAAATTTTCACCGCTACGCGCGGGTCGGTTTCCGCGATCCCCTGGGCGATAGCGTCAGCCATCATGCGGGTATTATTCGACATGGTGTCGTAGAAAATGGTGATTCTGTCTTCCTGATAATCCGCCGCCCATTTCAGGTACAGCTCGACAATTTGCGTCGGGTTATCGCGCCATACCACGCCGTGAGAGGTCGCTATCATATCGACCGGCAAGTTAAAGCCGAGGATCTCGGTGATTTTCGGTGTTACCAGGCGGCTGAACGGCGTCAGGATATTGGCGTAGTAACGCTGGCACTGCTCGAAAAGCTCGGTCTGATCCACTTCATCGTTGAACAGATGCTCGTCGCAGTAGTGCTGACCGAAAGCATCGTTACTGAACAGCACTGCGTCGCCCGTCAGGTAAGTCATCATGCTGTCCGGCCAGTGCAGCATTGGCGTTTCGACAAAAATGAGTTGCTTGCCGTTGCCGATATCCAGCGTGTCTCCGGTTTTCACCACGTTGAAATTCCACTCAGGATGATGGTGATGACCATTTATCGAATCGATCGCGTTTGCAGTGCAGTAGATCGGCGTATCCGGAATTTGCGCCATCAGTTCGGTCAGCGCCCCGGCGTGATCCTCTTCAGCATGGTTAATCACGATGTAATCAATATCCGCCAGATCGATTTCATTACGCAGGTTCTGTACAAATTCGCGGCTGAATTTATGGTCAACGGTGTCGATCAGCACGTTTTTTTCTTCGCGAATGAGGTAGCTGTTGTAGCTGCTGCCGCGCAGCGTTTTATATTCCGTGCCGTGAAAATCACGTACTTCCCAGTCACGTTGACCCACCCAATGAATGTTATTTTTCACCACAATAGACATAGCAACCTCAATTTATTCAGCGTGTTCTAAAAAGATGTCTTGTTAATTGCAGATTGCGTGCCAGTTTTTTATCTGATTGTTTTTACTATATAAATTTATTTGTGCTCATTAGTGAGTAGTCAAAATGACTATCAATAAAATGGTCGATATGACAATATCTATAGTCAAATTGACAGTGAGGCAAAGATGAGTTTTTCCGTTGATGTGCTGGCGAATATCGCCATCGAATTGCAGCGTGGGATTGGTCATCAGGATCGTTTTCAGCGCCTGATCACCACGCTGCGTCAGGTGCTGGAGTGCGATGCGTCTGCGTTGCTACGTTACGACTCGCGGCAGTTTATTCCCCTTGCCATCGACGGTCTGGCAAAGGATGTACTCGGTAGACGCTTTGCGCTGGAAGGGCATCCACGGCTGGAAGCGATTGCCCGCGCCGGGGACGTGGTGCGCTTTCCCGCAGACAGCGAATTGCCCGATCCCTATGACGGTTTGATTCCTGGGCAGGAGAGTCTGAAGGTTCACGCCTGCGTTGGTCTGCCATTGTTTGCCGGGCAAAACCTGATCGGCGCACTGACGCTCGACGGGATGCAGCCCGATCAGTTCGATGTTTTCAGCGACGAAGAGTTACGGCTGATTGCCGCGCTGGCGGCGGGAGCGTTAAGCAATGCGTTGTTGATTGAACAACTGGAAAGCCAGAATATGCTGCCAGGCGATGCCGCGCCGTTTGAAGCGGTGAAACAGACGCAGATGATCGGTCTGTCGCCAGGTATGACGCAATTAAAAAAAGAGATTGAGATTGTGGCGGCGTCCGATCTCAACGTCTTAATCAGCGGCGAGACGGGAACCGGTAAGGAGCTGGTGGCGAAAGCGATTCATGAAGCCTCGCCACGGGCGGTGAATCCGCTGGTCTATCTCAACTGTGCCGCACTGCCGGAAAGTGTGGCGGAAAGTGAGTTGTTCGGGCACGTAAAAGGGGCGTTTACTGGTGCTATCAGTAACCGCAGCGGGAAGTTTGAAATGGCGGATAACGGCACGCTGTTTCTGGATGAGATCGGCGAGTTGTCGTTGGCATTGCAGGCCAAGCTGCTGCGGGTGTTGCAGTATGGCGATATTCAGCGCGTTGGCGATGACCGCAGTTTGCGGGTCGATGTGCGCGTGCTGGCGGCGACTAACCGCGACTTGCGTGAAGAGGTGCTGGCAGGGCGATTCCGCGCTGATTTGTTCCATCGCCTGAGCGTGTTTCCGCTTTCGGTGCCGCCGCTGCGTGAGCGGGGCGATGACGTCACTCTTCTGGCGGGGTATTTCTGTGAGCAGTGCCGTTTGCGGCTGGGGCTCTCTCGCGTAGTGTTAAGTTCCGGAGCGCGAAATTTACTGCAACACTACAGTTTTCCGGGAAACGTGCGTGAACTGGAACATGCTATTCATCGGGCGGTAGTACTGTCGAGAGCCACCCGCAGCGGCGATGAAGTGATTCTTGAGGCGCAACATTTTGCTTTTCCAGAAGTGACGGTGCCGCCGCCAGAAGTGGCAGCGGTGCCCGTTGTTAAGCAAAACCTGCGTGAAGCGACAGAAGCGTTCCAGCGTGAAACCATTCGCCAGGCGCTGGTGCAAAATCATCACAACTGGGCTGCCTGCGCGCGGATGCTGGAAACTGACGTCGCCAACCTGCATCGGCTGGCGAAACGTCTGGGGTTGAAGGATTAAATAATCCCGGCCTGATAGAAATCCTGCAGGTTAATTGCGCCGGTGAGTTTGCCGTTTTCATCCACCACCGGTGCGGCAGTGATTTTGCGCTTCATCAGGATTTCTTTGGCGTCGATAGCGCGACTTTGTGCTTGTAATGTGGTTCCGCCAGTCGTCATCGCTTCATTAACCGGCGTGGTGAGTGCGCCGCCGCCAACCAGCCAGCGACGTAAATCGCCGTCGGTAAAGACGCCTTGTACCTGTTGTTGAGCGTCACATACTGCCACCAGACCTAATCCGGTGCGGCTGAGTTCCAGCATCGCATCCATCACGCTGGCGGTTAACGCTACCTGCGGGATGGCATCATCACGGCGCATCAGATGATGTACTTTATTCAGCAAGCGAGCGCCCAGCGCGCCGGCAGGGTGGGAGCGGGCAAAATCTTCTTCATTAAATCCGCGCGCCTGCATGACCGCCATCGCCAGCGCGTCGCCCATCATCAGGGTATTGACGGTGCTGGAGGTCGGCGCAAGGTGCATCGGGCAGGCTTCGCGTTCTACGGAAATATCCAGCACTGCTTTCGCCGCCAGACCCAGCGGTGATGTCGGTTTGCCGGTCATCGCCAGCAGGGCGATAGATTTATCTTCCAGACGCGGAATAATCAGATCCAGTTCCTTCGCGCCACCGGAGTAAGAGATAAACAGCATCACATCGCGGCTTTCAATCATCCCCAGGTCGCCGTGCAGTGCTTCTGCCGGATGGACAAAAAAAGCCGGTGTGCCGGTGCTGGCAAGCGTTGCGGCGATCTTTTTGCCAATGTGGCCCGATTTGCCAATTCCCGAAACCACCACTTTGCCTTCGCAGTGCAGGATGATATTGGCGGCGCGAACAAAATCATCGCCCAGACGCTCCGGCAAACGGCTTGCTTCCTGCAACTCCAGCGTTAACGTCTGACGTCCCGCGTTCAGTAGTGCTTCACTCATTGCTCTCTCCGGTTATGATCACGTCGATCCCTTTCTCTTCCAGCGCCTGACGAAACGCCGGATCGATACCTGCGTCGGTAATCAGTTTATCGACGCTTTCAAGACTGCAAACTACGTTGGGGCTTTTACGGCCAAACTTTGATGAGTCAGCCATCAAAATCACTTCGCGCGCGGCATTGCACATTGCCTTACTGACGGTATAGACCTCGTTGAACGTAGTCACGCCCGCATTCAGATCGATGCCATCGGTGCCCATAAATAATTTATCGAAGGTGAAATGCTCGAAGGCATTTTCTGCCAGTTGCCCGTGAAATGAGGCCGATTTTTTGCGAAATGTTCCGCCTGGCATCAGGATGGTTTGTTCGTTATCCAGTTCGGATAGCGCGTTGACGATATGCAGGCTGTTGGTCATCACCGTGATGTTATTAAAGCGCGATAACATGGGGACCATCTGCAACACGGTACTGCCAGCATCGAGAATGATCGAATCGCCATCATGAATAAAACTAACGGCAGCTTCTGCAATCAGCTCTTTCTTGTGGGTGTTGATGAGCGTTTTATGATCGATAGGCGGATCGGATTCCTCTTTATTTAACACCACGCCGCCATAGGTTCGGATGACGGTTCCGGCATGTTCCAGAATAACCAGATCTTTGCGAATGGTGGTGCCTGTGGTGTCAAAGTATTGCGCCAATTCTTCAACCGAGCATTTCCCCTGCTTTTGCAGATACTCCAGAATGGCGGCCTGACGCTGACGAGGTTTCATGGGCGTGATTACCTGATTTAGGTTTCAAAATGATAACTTCGCAAGCTAGTAACATTCACAACGAAATTATCTACGTTTCAGTTTAAGCGCCAATGATAGAGCATTCTGTGATAGTGGATCATGGGGAAAGATCACATCGGGCTTTAAATCACCAGAATACATACCCTTAATTGCGGGAATTTTTTGTGGTGGGGCGAAAACGGTCAGTCCTTTCATAAACAAGGTGTCGGTGACGCGCTGCTGATCGTCCAGGGCGATGGCGACCACGACCCGTGGCTTAAAGCGCCCACTGGAACGGCCTACACCGACGCGCCCTTGCAGGCAGAGCGCGTCGAAGGCTCGATTAAAACGAGAAATTTGCCAGCCGCCTAAGGCCAGTTGCGCACACCAGGCGATAACGGCGACGGTGATGAGAGCTGATACCATAACTTCTCCTAAATGTGGGTACGGTTTTCCCCCTCACCCCAAAGAGGCGAGGGGATCGTCCGAACCCTTTTTGAACATTGTCATCAGTCTGAAATCCTAAAAGGATCTCCGCTGTTGATCAGAACATCACCTGACCACCGGTGACATTGATTGACTGTCCGGTGCAGTACGACGCTTTGGGACTGGCGTAGAACAGCAGCATATTCAGCACATCCTGATAATCGCAGCCGCGTTTGAGCGGTACTTTATCGATGTAATAGTGCTCGACTTCGTCCGGTTTGATACCCAGCTTGGTGGCGTATTGCGGCAACAGTGACTGGAACATCGGCGATTTCAGCAGGTTACCGAGCATCAGCGAATGCACCGTAATGCCGTACTCTGCCAGATCCAGCGCCAGTGATTGAGTCAGCCCTACGCCACCAAATTTCGCGGCGCTGTAGCCAGAGTTATGTTTACTGCCCACCTTGCCGGATTTCGAGTTGATCTGAATAATGCGTCCCTGAATGCCGTCGCGGATCATCAAACGCGAAAATTCACGCGCGCACAGGAAATAGCCCACCAGATTCACCTGTAGCGAACGGTCAAAATCGCCGAGCTGGAAATCGCTGATAAACGCTGCTTTTGCAATTCCGGCGCTGTAGACCAGTAAATCGACGCGACCAAAGATTTCATCTATCCCACGAGAGAGCGCCAGAACGCTCTGCTCGCTGGTGGCGTCAGCACCAAAACCGTACGCCGTTCCCTCACCATATTCGGCGTTAATTTCTTGCGCCACATTTGCGGCTTTGTCGCTCTGAATATCGACAACTGCCACACGATACCCCTCGGCAGCCAGACCATGGCACAGGAACGCGCCCAGAGTTTGCCCACCACCGATGACAACGGCAACCTGATTCATTTTTTACTCCTTAACAGATTCAAACTTCAAAACCGATCCCGGCGCGATATCGTCGGGTACAGGGCCTGCCACATGGACAGTGCCCGGAAATTCCGCTTCGCTTAAACCATCGAAGCGCAGGGTGACATGACCCAGTTCGCGAAGATTGTTCTCCGCCACGCTGCCAACGGCGGTCACCGGATAGCGATGCTGCCCGAGAGAAAATTGCAAACCGGGATGGAGTTCTCCTTTCAATTCGCCGTGGCAATGGATGAAGCAATACTCTTCGAGATCCGCAGGTGCGCCTTCACGAAAGGTGATGAGCATCTGGTCGCTGAAGGCGTCAGTGGCGCTCGCGCCGATACGGGTGATGGTGGTCTGATAAATAACGGTCATGTTTCAGCCTCTATTGATAGATAAAACCGGAGACAAACCAGGCGATCAGTACAGTTGGTGCGCCGGTCAAAAAGCGGCTCACCAGTACAGAAGGGACCCCGACGCGAACCGTGTCCTGACGGGCTTCCGCCAGCGATAAACCGACCGGGATAAAGTCGCAGGCCGCCTGCGCGTTGATGGCAAACAGCGCCGGTAAAGCCAGATGCGGCGGAATATTGCCGAGACCAATCTGCACACCAATCAATACGCCGATAACCTGCGCGATAACGGCGCCAGGCCCAAGGAAAGGCGAAAGCAGCGGGAAGGAGCAGATAAGCGCCAGCATTACCAGCCCCAGTGGATGGCTCGCCAGCGGAGCAAGACCGTGGGCAATCCAGTCGCCAAGGCCGGAGGCCATAATGATGCCGATGAGCGCCGAGACGAACGCCATAAACGGCAGAATGGTTTTTAATACGGTGTCGATAGTGTCGCGCCCGGACTGAAACAGCACGGCAACGGCAGACCCCATGCCCATTCCCACTTTCGCCAGTAAACCATCGCTTTGTTCGGTGATTTTCTTGCTGGCATCGTAGTCACGGCCTACGGAAGAGGGTTGCGGAGTTTCAGCGCCGACCACAGTAATATTTTCTTCTTTCACGCCAGAGACATAAATATCTTCCACGATGTACTGCGCCAGCGGACCGGACTTGCCCGTCGAGTGGATATTAATGGTGGGAATACGCCGTTTTGGATAGATGCCGCAGCGCAGTGTGCCGCCGCAGTCGATTACTGCAACGCCGATTTCCGCTTCCGCTGGTTCACCTTCTTTAAAGCCGTCGATAGCCTGCCAGCCAGTAAGTTGTGCCAGTTTGTCGACAATTGCTGGCCGGGTTCCGGCGGTGATATAGACGATTTTTTTACCTGGCGTGGCTTCCAGTTCAAGTGGGCCACCCCAGCCACCAGTGCCTTTTTCGATCTGAATACGCGTCATGATGTTGCTCCTGCCAGGTGAACTTTCTGTTCAAGTTGAATGCCCATCTTTCTCTCGAAAATGGCGGTGGTCAGGTCGGTCACCCAGCCACGGAAGAAGTTCGTAACCAGACCAACCAGCAGGTAGCTCACTGCCAGTGGGCCAAGTGGCAGATTCAGCGTCGTCAGACCGCTGGCAATTCCCAGATAAACAAACAGTTCGCCGGGGTTGATATGAGGGAAGAGACCGTTCATTGAGTGGCAGCTATAAGAAGCCGCCGCGTAATAGCTGGGTTTGAACTTTTCCGGCATAAAACGCCCCAGACTTAAGGTCATCGGGTTACAAAAAACAAACGTGCCAATACACGGTAATAGCAGGTAACGGGAAACAGGATTGCCGGCGCAACGTTGAGCAAATCGTTCAATGCGGTGCTGCCCGATAAAATTAATCAGCGCGTTCATGATTACCAGCAGGCTTATCAACAGCGGAAGAATGCCGGTCACCATCCCGGTAAACACCTCTCCACCTTTCTGGAACAGCCCGATGAACCACTCTGCGCCATGAGTAATGGTTTCTATCATTGTTCTCTCCTTTGAAATTTATTGTTTTATTACCAAACGGCAACACAATCTAATCAGATTGAAAGATTTAAAAGTGTTATTTTGATCGCAAAATGAAAGATAAATATTTTAATTTGAAAGTTTGGTTGAAAGGATGGTGAGGAAGGTGATTTGTGTTATGTAAAGTCCGTATTGGGCAGTGACTACCGCTTCCTTGTGCGGGGCGGGATGCTTTACCATACTTGCCCCTGGTTGAATCTGTTAAATGGACTCCTCATGTTCAAGCGTCGTTATGTAACATTGCTTCCCCTTTTTGTGTTGCTTGCCGCCTGTAGCAGCAAGCCAAAACCTACTGAGACTGAAACGACCACCGGAACGCCGTCCGGCGGCTTCCTGCTTGAGCCGCAGCACAATGTGATGCAGATGGGCGGTGACTTTGCTAACAACCCGAATGCGCAGCAGTTCATCGACAAAATGGTGAAAAAACACGGCTTCAATCGTCAGCAGTTGCAGGAAATCCTCTCCCAGGCGAAACGTCTGGATTCGGTACTGCGGCTGATGGATAACCAGGCACCAACCACATCGGTGAAGCCGCCATCTGGCCCGAACGGCGCATGGCTGCGTTATCGCAAAAAATTTATTACTCCGGATAACGTGCAGAACGGCGTGGTTTTCTGGAACCAGTATGAAGATGCGCTGAATCGCGCGTGGCAGGTATATGGCGTACCGCCGGAAATTATCGTCGGGATTATCGGCGTTGAAACCCGCTGGGGACGCGTGATGGGTAAAACTCGCATCCTCGATGCGTTGGCGACGCTGTCATTTAACTACCCGCGCCGCGCGGAGTATTTCTCTGGTGAACTGGAAACCTTCCTGCTAATGGCGCGCGATGAGCAGGACGATCCGCTCAATCTGAAAGGTTCCTTTGCCGGTGCAATGGGCTACGGTCAGTTTATGCCGTCGTCTTACAAACAATACGCAGTGGATTTCAGCGGCGACGGGCATATCAACCTGTGGGACCCGGTTGATGCCATTGGCAGCGTGGCGAACTATTTCAAAGCGCATGGCTGGGTGAAAGGCGATCAGGTCGCTGTAATGGCAAATGGTCAGGCTCCGGGGTTGCCAAATGGCTTCAAAACCAAGTACAGCATTTCACAACTTGCAGCGGCAGGGCTGACGCCACAGCAGCCACTGGGCAATCATCAGCAGGCCAGCTTGCTGCGTCTGGATGTCGGGACGGGGTATCAGTACTGGTACGGTTTGCCGAACTTCTACACTATTACCCGTTACAACCACAGCACTCACTACGCAATGGCGGTCTGGCAGTTAGGACAAGCCGTGGCGCTGGCGCGCGTACAGTAATTATTTGCAAGAGGGAGGTTAAACCTCCCTCTGCTATCTTACTGTTTATTCGAAAGAGATTGCTGACGTAATTGTTTGATTTTCTTAGACAGCGACACGGTATATCCCAGGCAGACAACGCCTAACGCAGCCTGACCAAAATCGAAAGGTTCAAGATAGCCGGAAGATAAAATCTTACATACCACTGCAATCAGGGCGCTGACGCCGCCAATGGTGACCCACATACGCATTTGCGTGGTCTGTTTGAGTACGTTTTGTGGGGTGTTATCCGTTTTCTTTGTTGCCATTACTTTTCTCTTCCTGTGAATACATATCAATGCGAACGCGGCATGGTAGCTTTTTTCTTTACTGGTTGGTCGTAACAGTCTTATTTCGGAATGCGACTCGTAAAATGAATCGCTCGTCCCCATCTTTTACGGGAAAGTGCTATCTTGTCCGGCATAAATATCTGACTGACAGAGGTTGTGATGACTGACAGTGAACTGATGCAATTAAGCGAGCAGGTAGGGCAGGCGCTGAAAGCCCGTGGCGCAATCGTAACAACCGCTGAGTCTTGTACCGGCGGCTGGGTGGCGAAAGTTATTACCGATATTGCTGGCAGTTCCGCCTGGTTTGAACGCGGATTTGTCACCTACAGTAACGAAGCTAAATCGCAGATGATCGGCGTGCGAGATGAGACGCTGGTGCAGCATGGCGCGGTGAGTGAACCCGTCGTGGTGGAAATGGCGATTGGCGCCCTGAAAGCGGCTCGTGCTGATTATGCTGTTTCTATCAGCGGTATCGCCGGGCCGGATGGCGGCAGCGAAGAGAAGCCAGTTGGCACTGTCTGGTTTGCTTTTGCTTCAGCCAGCGGCGAAGGTATTACCCGCCGGGAATGCTTCAGCGGTGACCGTGATGCCGTGCGTCGGAAGGCGACGGCTTATGCATTGCAGACGTTGTGGCAACAATTTCTACAAAACACTTGATACTGTATGAGCATACAGTATAATTGCTTCAACAGAATATATTGACTATCCGGTAATACCCGGCATGACAGGAGTAAAAATGGCTATCGACGAAAACAAACAGAAAGCGTTGGCGGCAGCACTGGGCCAGATTGAGAAACAATTTGGTAAAGGCTCCATCATGCGCCTGGGTGAAGACCGTTCTATGGATGTGGAAACCATCTCTACCGGTTCGCTTTCACTGGATATCGCGCTCGGGGCAGGCGGTCTGCCGATGGGCCGTATCGTCGAAATCTACGGACCGGAATCTTCCGGTAAAACGACACTGACGCTGCAGGTTATTGCCGCTGCGCAGCGTGAAGGTAAAACCTGTGCGTTTATCGATGCTGAACACGCGCTGGACCCGGTCTACGCACGTAAACTGGGTGTCGATATCGATAATCTGCTGTGCTCTCAGCCGGACACCGGCGAGCAGGCACTGGAAATCTGTGACGCCTTGGCGCGTTCTGGCGCCGTAGACGTTATCGTCGTTGACTCCGTTGCGGCACTGACGCCGAAAGCGGAAATCGAAGGCGAAATCGGCGACTCTCATATGGGCCTTGCGGCACGTATGATGAGCCAGGCGATGCGTAAGCTGGCGGGTAACCTGAAACAGTCCAACACGCTGCTGATCTTCATCAACCAGATCCGTATGAAAATTGGTGTGATGTTCGGTAACCCGGAAACCACAACCGGTGGTAACGCGCTGAAATTCTACGCCTCTGTTCGTCTTGATATCCGTCGTATCGGCGCGGTGAAAGAGGGCGAAAACGTGGTGGGTAGCGAAACCCGCGTGAAAGTGGTGAAGAACAAAATCGCTGCGCCATTTAAACAGGCTGAATTCCAGATCCTCTACGGCGAAGGTATTAACTTCTACGGCGAGCTGGTTGACCTGGGCGTGAAAGAGAAGCTGATCGAGAAAGCGGGTGCATGGTACAGCTACAAAGGCGAGAAAATCGGCCAGGGTAAAGCGAATGCAACTGCCTGGCTGAAAGACAACCCGGAAACCGCGAAAGAGATCGAGAAGAAAGTACGTGAGCTGCTGCTGAGCAACCCGAACTCAACGCCGGATTTCTCTGTAGATGACAGCGAAGGCGTAGCAGAAACTAACGAAGATTTTTAATCGTCTAGTTTGATGGACAAGGAGCGCATCTGCGGCTCTGAGACTGATGACAAACGCAAAATTGCCTGATGCGCTACGCTTATCAGGCCTACATGATCTCTGCAATGTATTGAATTTGCAAGGTTTGTAGGATAGATAAGATGTTCACGCCGCATCCGGCATGAACAACGCACACTTTGTCAGTAAAACCTGGGTCGCATTTGCGACCCTTTTGCTTTTTAAGTTTTAAGGATATGCCATGACAGAATCAATATCCCGTCGTCCGGCATATGCTCGCCTGTTGGATCGTGCGGTACGCATTCTGGCGGTACGCGATCACAGCGAGCAAGAATTGCGACGTAAACTCGCAGCACCGATTATGGGCAAAAATGGCCCGGAAGAGATTGATGCCACGGCAGAGGATTATGAACGTGTTATTGCCTGGTGCCATGAACATGGCTATCTCGATGACAGCCGATTTGTTGGGCGCTTTATCGCCAGCCGTAGCCGTAAAGGTTATGGACCAGCGCGTATTCGTCAGGAACTGAACCAGAAAGGTATCTCCCGAGAGGCCACAGAAAAAGCGATGCGTGAATGTGACATCGACTGGTGCGAACTGGCGCGCGATCAGGCTACGCGAAAATATGGCGAACCACTGCCAACAGTCTTTTCAGAAAAAGTTAAGATCCAGCGTTTTCTGCTCTATCGTGGCTATCTGATGGAAGATATCCAGGAGATTTGGCGAAATTTTGCCGACTGAACGCATACGGTATTTTACTTCCCAGTCAAGAAAACTTATCTTATTCCCACTTTTCAGTTACCAGCCCAGCGGTTATTAACTTGCTGCTGCTGGTGGCGATATTTCGTTAGCTTGATTTCAGGATAATTATGAGCAAGAGCACCGCTGAGATCCGTCAGGCGTTTCTCGACTTTTTCCATAGTAAGGGACATCAGGTAGTTGCCAGCAGCTCCCTGGTTCCCCATAACGACCCAACTTTGTTGTTTACCAACGCCGGGATGAACCAGTTCAAGGATGTGTTCCTTGGGCTCGACAAGCGTAATTATTCCCGCGCTACTACCTCCCAACGCTGCGTGCGTGCGGGGGGTAAACACAACGACCTGGAAAACGTCGGTTACACCGCGCGTCACCATACCTTCTTCGAGATGCTGGGCAACTTCAGCTTCGGCGACTATTTCAAACACGATGCCATTCAGTTTGCATGGGAATTACTGACCAGCGAAAAATGGTTTGCTCTGCCGAAAGAGCGTCTGTGGGTTACCGTCTATGAAAGCGACGACGAAGCCTACGAAATCTGGGAAAAAGAAGTTGGTATCCCGCGCGAACGTATTATTCGCATCGGTGATAACAAAGGTGCGCCATACGCGTCTGATAACTTCTGGCAGATGGGTGACACTGGTCCGTGCGGCCCGTGTACTGAAATTTTCTACGATCATGGTGACCACATCTGGGGTGGCCCTCCGGGAAGCCCGGAAGAAGACGGCGACCGCTATATTGAGATCTGGAACATCGTCTTCATGCAGTTCAACCGTCAGGCTGATGGCACGATGGAACCGCTGCCGAAGCCGTCTGTAGATACCGGTATGGGGCTGGAGCGTATTGCTGCGGTGCTGCAACACGTTAACTCTAACTATGACATCGACCTGTTCCGCACGCTGATCCAGGCGGTAGCGAAAGTCACTGGCGCGACCGATCTAAGCAACAAATCGCTGCGCGTAATCGCTGACCACATTCGTTCTTGTGCGTTCCTGATCGCGGATGGCGTAATGCCGTCCAACGAAAACCGTGGTTATGTACTGCGTCGTATCATTCGTCGCGCGGTGCGTCACGGCAATATGCTGGGCGCGAAAGAAACCTTCTTCTACAAGCTGGTGGGGCCACTGATCGAGGTCATGGGCTCTGCGGGTGAAGACCTGAAACGCCAACAGGCTCAGGTTGAGCAGGTGCTGAAAACTGAAGAAGAGCAGTTTGCGCGTACTCTGGAGCGCGGTCTGGCGCTGCTGGATGAAGAGCTGGCGAAACTTTCTGGCGATACGCTGGATGGCGAAACCGCTTTCCGTTTGTACGACACTTACGGCTTCCCGGTTGACCTGACGGCTGACGTTTGTCGTGAGCGCAACATCAAAGTTGACGAAGCTGGCTTTGAAGCAGCAATGGAAGAGCAGCGTCGTCGTGCGCGCGAAGCCAGCGGCTTTGGTGCTGATTACAACGCAATGATCCGTGTTGACAGTGCATCTGAATTTAAAGGCTATGACCATCTGGAACTGAACGGCAAAGTGACCGCGCTGTTTGTTGATGGTAAAGCGGTTGATGCCATCAATGCAGGCCAGGAAGCGGTAGTCGTGCTGGATCAAACGCCATTCTATGCAGAATCTGGCGGTCAGGTTGGCGATAAAGGCGAACTGAAAGGCGCAAACTTCTCCTTTGCGGTAGAAGATACGCAGAAATACGGCCAGGCGATTGGCCACATCGGTAAACTTGCTGCGGGTTCTCTGAAAGTGGGCGACGCGGTGCAGGCCGATGTTGATGAAGCGCGCCGTGCTCGTATTCGTCTGAATCACTCCGCAACGCACTTGATGCATGCTGCGCTGCGCCAGATTCTGGGTACTCATGTATCGCAGAAAGGTTCTCTGGTTAACGACAAAGTGCTGCGTTTCGACTTCTCACATAATGAAGCGATGAAACCAGAGGAAATTCGTGCCGTTGAGGATCTGGTGAACGCACAAATTCGTCGTAACTTGCCGATTGAAACCAACATCATGGATCTCGAGGCTGCGAAAGCGAAAGGCGCGATGGCGCTATTTGGCGAGAAGTATGATGAACGTGTACGTGTACTGAGCATGGGCGATTTCTCCACAGAGCTGTGTGGCGGTACTCACGCCAGCCGCACCGGTGATATCGGTCTGTTCCGTATTATCTCTGAATCGGGTACTGCTGCGGGCGTTCGTCGTATCGAAGCTGTAACCGGAGAAGGTGCTATTGCCACCGTTCATGCAGACAGCGATCGCTTAAGCGAAGTTGCGCATCTGCTGAAAGGCGATAGCAATAATCTGGCTGATAAAGTTCGTTCAGTACTGGAACGTACGCGTCAGTTGGAAAAAGAGCTACAACAGCTTAAAGAACAGGCTGCCGCGCAGGAGAGTGCAAATCTTTCCAGTAAGGCAATTGATGTTAATGGTGTTAAGCTGTTGGTTAGCGAGCTTAACGGTGTTGAGCCGAAGATGTTGCGTACCATGGTTGACGATTTAAAAAATCAGCTGGGGTCGACAATTATCGTGCTGGCAACGGTAGCCGAAGGTAAGGTTTCTCTGATTGCAGGCGTATCTAAGGACGTCACAGATCGTGTGAAAGCAGGGGAACTGATTGGTATGGTCGCTCAGCAGGTGGGCGGCAAGGGTGGTGGACGTCCTGACATGGCGCAAGCCGGTGGTACGGATGCTGCGGCCTTACCTGCAGCGTTAGCCAGTGTGAAAGGCTGGGTCAGCGCGAAATTGCAATAATATTAGCGTCAGGCAATGCCGTGGACTTGCTCCACGGCATTCGCATCAACGCTATCGACAACGATAAAGTCAGGTTGAAGTTGTGTATATCGGCTAAACTTAGGTTTAACAGAATGTAATGCCATGACTGCTTACATGTAATGTGTTTGTCATTGCTTACTTTTTGGCGTTATATGATGGATAATGCCGGGATACAGAGAGACCCGACTCTTTTAATCTTTCAAGGAGCAAAGAATGCTGATTCTGACTCGTCGAGTTGGTGAGACCCTCATGATTGGGGATGAGGTCACCGTGACAGTTTTAGGGGTAAAGGGCAACCAGGTACGTATTGGCGTAAATGCCCCGAAGGAAGTTTCTGTTCACCGTGAAGAGATCTACCAGCGTATCCAGGCTGAAAAATCCCAGCAGTCCAGTTACTAATCTTTCCGCGTCTCATCTTTAACGGTGAGACGCACCCTCAAAATCTCTCCTTCACTTCATTTTCTTTTCGCGTTACTCCCGTTCATTCAACGTTAACATCCATTTTTCTGCATCACGCCTGCCTGTCATAGGCCATTTTTTCTGTTGATAAAACACTCTTTTTGACGTTTTTACAGTCTAATTGAGCGTGAAGTGTGCAAACGATAAAAGTGTGGGAAAAATTGTTTGACTTATAAGTCTCAGAAAGTAATATGTGCGCCACGCAGCGACGATGAGCGATAAACAAGTTCTTCGAAGCACTCGTAAGAGGCGTGTGGTGAGGTGGCCGAGAGGCTGAAGGCGCTCCCCTGCTAAGGGAGTATGCGGTCAAAAGCTGCATCCGGGGTTCGAATCCCCGCCTCACCGCCATTTGCATCCGTAGCTCAGCTGGATAGAGTACTCGGCTACGAACCGAGCGGTCGGAGGTTCGAATCCTCCCGGATGCACCATCTCTTACTTGATATGGCTTTAGTAGCGGTATCAAAAAATCTGCAGTAAAGTAAGTTTCCCGATGCATCCGTAGCTCAGCTGGATAGAGTACTCGGCTACGAACCGAGCGGTCGGAGGTTCGAATCCTCCCGGATGCACCATCTCTTACTTGATATAGCTTTCGTAGCGATATCAATATCAGCAGTAAAATAAATTTCCCGATGCATCCGTAGCTCAGCTGGATAGAGTACTCGGCTACGAACCGAGCGGTCGGAGGTTCGAATCCTCCCGGATGCACCATTTCTTATTTGATATAGCTTTAGCAGCGGTATCAATATCAGCAGTAAAATAAATTTTCCCGATGCATCCGTAGCTCAGCTGGATAGAGTACTCGGCTACGAACCGAGCGGTCGGAGGTTCGAATCCTCCCGGATGCACCATATTCTCCGTAACCTTCAGCAATGAAGGTATCGAAGAGATAGCGGTATTAACCGCAGGCAGCAGGGAGGATAACGTTGCGCCAGCAACGGCCCGAAGGGCGAACGCCAGTGAGTCATCCTCCCGGATGCGCCATATTCTCCAAAAATTTCCTCCAAAAACATCTCATTTCTAAATAACTATTTTATCCATATCCTGAATAATCTTCCCCTTCGCATCGGCGACAAAATCAAGCAATTACGCTAAAGTAGCGTCATATTTTTCGACTTGCGAGAAGACAATGTACGAGCGTTATGCAGGTTTAATTTTTGATATGGATGGCACAATCCTGGATACAGAACCCACGCACCGTAAAGCGTGGCGTGAAGTATTAGGACGCTACGGTCTTCAGTACGATGTTCAGGCCATGATTGCGCTTAATGGCTCGCCCACCTGGCGTATAGCCCAGGCGATCATTGAGCTGAATCAGGCCGATCTCGATCCCCATGCATTAGCCCGCGAGAAAACCGATGCCGTAAGAAGCATGTTGCTCGATAGCGTCGAACCGCTTCCCCTTGTTGAAGTGGTGAAAAGCTGGCACGGTCGTCGCCCAATGGCTGTCGGTACGGGGAGTGAAAGCGCCATCGCTGAGGCGCTGCTAACGCACCTCGGATTACGTCGTTATTTCGATGTAGTCATTGCTGCCGATCACGTCAAACACCATAAACCTGCACCAGACACGTTTTTGCTGTGTGCGCAGCGTATGGGCGTGCAACCAACGCATTGCGTTGTCTTTGAAGATGCCGATTTTGGTATACAGGCCGCTCGCGCCGCAGGCATGGACGCCGTGGATGTTCGCTTGCTGTGAGTGAGTCGCTGTCGCTCTTCTCGTTGTTTGCCAGTAGTTTTCTCAGCGCTACACTATTACCCGGCAATTCGGAAGTTGTGCTGGTCGCAATGTTACTTTCTGGGGTGAGTCATCCCTGGGTTTTAGTATTAACAGCAACAATGGGTAATAGCCTTGGAGGGTTAACTAACGTTATCCTTGGGCGTTTCTTTCCATTGCGCAAAAGATCGCGCTGGCAAGAAAAAGCCATTGGCTGGCTGAAACGCTATGGCGCAGTCACACTCTTATTAAGCTGGATGCCAGTGATTGGCGACTTACTGTGTCTGTTAGCGGGATGGATGCGCATCTCGTGGGGACCAGTAATCTTTTTTTTGTGCCTTGGTAAAGCGTTGCGCTATGTTGCGGTTGCAGCAGCCACCGTTCAGGGCATGATGTGGTGGCACTAATTGTAGGCCTGCACACATGGCCACCATTACAGTTATGCTAATTAAAACGATTTTGACAGGCGGGAGGTCAATTTGATCCCGGACGTATCACAGGCGCTGGCCTGGCTGGAAAAACATCCTCAGGCATTAAAGGGGATACAGCGTGGTCTTGAGCGCGAAACTTTGCGTGTTAATCCAGATGGCACTCTGGCAACAACCGGTCATCCTGAAGCATTAGGTTCCGCACTGACGCATAAATGGATCACCACCGATTTTGCCGAAGCGTTACTGGAGTTCATTACGCCGGTCGATGGCGATATTGAGCATATGCTGGCCTTTATGCGCGATTTGCATCGCTATACCGCGCGTAATATTGGCGATGAGCGGATGTGGCCGTTAAGTATGCCATGTTACATCGCGGAAGGTCAGGATATCGAACTGGCGCAGTATGGAACGTCCAATACAGGGCGCTTTAAAACGCTGTACCGTGAAGGGCTGAAAAATCGCTATGGCGCGCTGATGCAAACCATCTCCGGCGTACACTACAACTTCTCGTTACCAATGGCATTCTGGCAGGCGAAGTGTGGTGATATCTCGGGCGTTGACGCCAAAGAGAAAATCTCTGCGGGCTACTTCCGCGCTATTCGTAACTACTATCGCTTCGGTTGGGTGATCCCGTACCTGTTTGGCGCTTCTCCGGCAATTTGTTCTTCTTTCCTGCAAGGTAAACCGACGTCGCTGCCGTTTGAGAAAACCGAATGCGGCATGTATTACCTGCCGTATGCGACATCGCTACGCTTGAGCGATCTGGGCTATACCAATAAATCGCAAAGTAATCTTGGTATTACTTTTAATGATCTCTACGAGTATGTAGCGGGTCTGAAGCGGGCAATTAAAACGCCGTCGGAAGAGTACGCGAAGATTGGTCTTGAGAAAGACGGCAAGCGGCTGCAAATCAACAGCAACGTGCTGCAGATTGAAAACGAGCTGTATGCGCCGATTCGTCCGAAACGCGTTACTCGCAGCGGCGAGTCGCCTTCTGATGCGCTGTTACGCGGCGGCATTGAATATATCGAAGTGCGTTCGCTGGATATCAACCCATTCTCGCCGATTGGTGTTGATGAGCAGCAGGTGCGTTTCCTCGACCTGTTTATGGTCTGGTGTGCGCTGGCTGATGCGCCGGAAATGAGCAGTAGTGAACTTGCCTGTACACGCGTCAACTGGAACCGGGTGATCCTCGAAGGACGTAAGCCGGGGCTGACGCTGGGAATTGGCTGTGAAACTGCGCAATTCCCGTTGCCGCAGGTGGGCAAAGATCTGTTCCGGGATCTGAAACGCGTCGCGCAAACGCTGGACAGCATTAACGGCGGCGAAGCGTATCAGAAAGTGTGTGATGAACTGGTGGCCTGCTTTGATAATCCCGATCTGACTTTCTCCGCCCGTATCTTACGGTCTATGATTGATACTGGCATTGGCGGAACTGGCAAAGCGTTCGGTGAGGCTTATCGCAATTTGTTACGTGAAGAGCCGCTGGAAATTCTGCGTGAAGACGATTTTATTGCCGAGCGCGAAGCGTCTAAACGCCGTCAGCAGGAAATGGAAGCCGCAGATACCGAGTCGTTCAAGGTGTGGCTGGAAAAACACAGCTGACAGAAAAGAAAAAGGCCACTCGTGAGTGGCCAAAATTTCATCTCTGAATTCAGGGATGATGATAACAAATGCGCGTCTTTCATATACTCAGACTCGCCTGGGAACAAAGAGTTCAGAATATTTTAAAAAAAATTACCGGAGGTGGCTAAATGCCGTTGTTAGATAGCTTCACAGTCGATCATACCCGGATGGAAGCGCCTGCAGTTCGGGTGGCAAAAACAATGAACACCCCGCATGGCGATGCAATCACCGTGTTCGATCTGCGTTTCTGCGTGCCGAACAAAGAAGTAATGCCAGAAAAAGGTATCCATACCCTGGAGCATCTGTTTGCTGGTTTTATGCGCAACCATCTTAACGGCAACGGCGTTGAGATTATTGATATCTCACCAATGGGTTGCCGCACCGGTTTCTATATGAGTCTGATTGGTACGCCAGATGAGCAACGTGTTGCTGATGCCTGGAAGGCGGCAATGGAAGATGTGCTGAAAGTGAAGGATCAAAATCAGATCCCGGAACTGAATGTCTACCAGTGCGGTACTTTCCAGATGCACTCGTTGCAGGAAGCTCAGGATATTGCACGTAACATTCTGGAACGCGACGTGCGTATCAACAGCAACGAGGAGCTGGCGCTGCCGAAAGAGAAGTTGCAGGAACTGCACATCTAGTCCGTTTAAGCAGAAGAAGCCGGGCGGTGATATCACTGTCCGGCTTGCCTGATGTGCTACGCTTATCAAGTTGATGCGGGGAGCGCGCCACCCGTACGTGACGGGCGGCAAAGTGGCATTAAAAGAGATATTTCATGCCCAGCATTCCCTGGGTATCGCTGTAACCATTGTCCCCCAACTGCTGGGCGACGTTGCCCCACAGTTGCAGACGCGGATTAAGCTGACCTTCCACCCCAACTTTTAACTCGCCGATGTTACGCGTGCCGATGATTTCATCGCTGATGCCATCCATCTTCACGCTGTAATTGCGGGAGTTATAAATCCAGTTGGTTTCCACGAAAGGCTGGAAGGAACGCGCTTTATTATCATCAATAGCATTATGACCTTGCAGGTATGCTTTCATCCCCAGACGCGTTTGCAGGTTACCTTCGGTGCTGTCCTCAACCAGAGTGCCGTTGTCTTCAGTATGATTGTCTGCCTTCACATCCATCCACGTCAGTTGCATTTTAGGCTGCAACCAGTAGCTGGTGCGGGCATCTGAGCTTTCACCAAGACGGAAGGTATAACCCGCTTCAATGGCGGCGGTGATACCGTCAGAGTGATATTTTTCACTGGGCAGATACTCACCGGAGACGGTGTTATCAAACCAGTTATAGAGCAACCAGCTATCAACATAAGTCCCTGTTTTATCTGCTTCGTTAGCGTACCAGGTGCCATACACGCCAACACTGTAGCCGTCGATTTGCCCGCGTGAGTTGTACCCGGTCAGGCTGGAATGTGTGTGACTCTTACTGTTGGCATAGCCAGCCATCAGGCCGAGATGCCAGCGATCGAGTGCGTTACTGCTCCATTGCGCAATATCGCCGCCAAGTTGCAGAACATAACGGTTGCTCTGGGTGTTCAGTTCATCCGAGCGATCCTTAAAGCGGTTATGTCCGCCAATGTTACGTAACCACAGACTGGTCGCTTTCTGCTCGCCAGTCAGCAGGTCGGTGTATTGTGTTTCCCCCAGACGGTCATGCAGTCGGGTATTAAACAGGGTATTTGCCGCCTGAATATTGGCCACATAGCTGCCAATCTCCGGGCGATACTGATGCTTTCTTTCCGGCTGCGGTTCAGGTGAAGCGGGTGTGTAAGGCGAAGGCGTGTAAGGTGAAGGTGTATCGGGAATTACAGGGTCAACAGGTGGTATAAGTGGGGTTTCACTGGTTAAGTACCAGTTCTGATCGTCACTTTTCGTCACGTTATAATCATAGGCTCCGGCAACAATACGGCCTTCTTTACTAAACGTACCCTCTGATGCCCCCGTTATTTCAACAATGCGGATACCTTCAAGCGTATCGGCGCCCTGACCACCGGCATTGTGAACACTCACACGGGTATGACCAGACGTGTTGCCTTTTACAATTAATTTATCGGTCGCGGAATTATCATCGCCGAGTTCGGTACGCATAACTAACAAACCGTTATTAGCGGTGTAATTGCCATTGATGGTGAGTGTGGCAGGCGTCAAATTGTTGCCATTTTTTGAGGATGATAGCGTTGCCGTACCTGCCAAATCCAGCTCATTTAAGGTTTGTGAAAAACCGTCTAAATCGATATTTCCTCCACTGGAGACGGCATAACTGGAGTTCGGGCTAAAGGTATCGTTGATACCGGCGCGCAGGGTGCCTTTACTAATATTTGTTTGACCAGAATAAGTATTTGCGCCAGTTAAAGTAGTGACTCCGGAACCCACCTGGTTAACCTCGCCTTTGCCAACGATATCTGCCGCCAGGATAAAATCTTCGCTGGAATGGTTGAAATTAATCTGGGCAGTACTATTCCCGACATCGCTTCCCATATGGATAATCGGCGTCTTGATTGTTCCCGCTTTCTGTTCGGCTTCTCCCTGCGCTCCACCAATGTTTAGAATACCGGTGCTTGTTTCGTCCATTCCAAGCCAGATAAATTGATTCGCGCTGACCGTGGCATTATTACTAACGGTAAGAATACCTTTTGCATCGTTCAGCAATGAGCCCAATCCCCCAAGGGAGATAAACTCATTCACGGCTAATGAAGGATTGTCACCATCAACCAGGGTTTCGCCGTATCCCGTTCCCTGAAAATTCTCCATATTTCCATTAAAGCCAATGATCATATCAACCGATGAGGTAAGATGACCGCCATGAGTGATTTCGAGTTTACCCGTCCCCTGATCGCCTACCATCACATACCGAGCGGCAACGGATGAACCCTCACCGTCAATAACGACCTGTCCCTGCGCCTGGTAATTAAATTCACCAATTCTGAATTCATTTAAATCGGTGATAGTACTGCCGCTAAGGACCATTAAGGTTCCTGAGCCGCCATTGGTTCCCAAATAAATATCACGTTGGTTAGGCGACGCATGGCTAAGTGTCAGATGAGAGTTATTTTCTAATTTTATTGTCCCTGACGTCGCATTACCTATGACGATTTTAGAAGTAGTCAGATCCCGCCCATCTATATTCAACGTTCCTTCACTTGTTGTTCCAACATTAAGATAACGAAATTGATCCCATACTGGTGAGTTATTTTCTGATGAAGATAAGGTTACGACATCATTATTATTGATGGTAACATCGCTGTTGATAGTGGTTGGTGGGGTCCATGCCAGGGAAACTGGTATTGATAACACGGTCGAAATAGCTATTGCCAGCGTTGACAAGGGATGCTTTTTGATATTCATAAAGTTCCTTCTCATCCTTATGATTTAATTTTAGATAAATAATCAACTCACAGTAACTACGTAAAAAAAATAGATTTTAACGTCTTTGGAACAGGTTACTGTTCTATCAAATGAAGAGTAGTGCGTGAAACCAATGTTTATAAATCAGTTTAATTTATGATTAATTTGATATTAATTTATTTTGATGGTTTAGGCGTTGCGCTGAAAAATAAGTTGCATAGTCTTCTGTAGTAAAAATCTTTAAATATCTTAATTGGTAAAAAATGATAAAAAGAAAAATGAGAAAAATCATCGAGATGTTTGTTGTCGATTTGTTTTGAATTTAACAATAGTAATGAATTAGTTTCATGTTTATTGTTTACACATCTTTTTAGAGATGAAAAACGCCAGGATTATTATCAAAAAATATAGTTGTCGTACATCGATGAAATGTATTCAAAATA
>NZ_PZKQ01000092.1:0-13148 GCF_003046645.1 Escherichia sp. MOD1-EC6475
ATATAGGGGCAAATCCATATTACCTCATTGTTCCTCGGTCTGAAGATTATCTCCTTTGTCATTGTGTTTGGCTCTTTCTTCTTCCAGGTCGATTATTCCGTTCTACGTGATGCCACCAGCACGACTGCGGGGACGTCTTACTTCCCGTACATTTTTATGGCTCTGCCAGTGTGCCTTGCGTCATTTGGTTTCCACGGCAATATTCCCAGCCTGATTATTTGCTATGGCAAACGCAAAGATAAGCTAATCAAAAGCGTGGTTTTCGGTTCGCTGCTGGCACTGGTGATTTATCTCTTCTGGCTGTATTGCACGATGGGGAATATTCCGCGTGAAAGTTTTAAAGCGATTATCTCCTCCGGCGGCAACGTCGATTCACTGGTGAAATCGTTCCTCGGCACCAAACAACATGGCATTATCGAGTTTTGCCTGCTGGTGTTCTCTAACTTGGCTGTCGCCAGTTCGTTCTTTGGCGTCACGCTGGGACTGTTCGATTATCTGGCGGATCTATTTAAGATTGATAACTCCCACGCCGGTCGTTTCAAAACCGTGCTGTTAACCTTCCTGCCACCCGCGTTGTTGTATCTGGTCTTCCCGAACGGCTTTATTTACGGGATCGGCGGTGCCGGGCTGTGCGCCACCATCTGGGCGGTCATTATCCCAGCGGTACTGGCAATCAAAGCCCGCAAGAAGTTTCCCAACCAGATGTTCACGGTCTGGGGCGGCAATCTCATTCCGGCGATTGTTATCCTCTTTGGTATAACTGTGATTTTATGCTGGTTCGGTAACGTCTTTAACGTGTTACCTAAATTTGGCTAAGCTCTTCAAGAAGTCAGCGATTATTCGCTGGCTTCTTGCCTGTCAGGAAATCACTTATGTCCAAATGGCAACTCGCCTGATTCTCCTTCACCACGTATGCTTTGCGCCACCTTCCCGTCAGGACGCTTTAGCTCATGTCCCGTTTCTTAATTTGTAGTTTTGCCCTGGTTTTACTTTATCCCGCAGGGATTGATATGTACCTCGTTGGTTTACCGCGCATCGCCGCCGACCTCAATGCCAGCGAAGCGCAGTTGCATATTGCGTTCTCCGTTTATCTGGCGGGGATGGCGGCAGCGATGTTATTTGCTGGTAAAGTGGCTGATCGTTCAGGGAGAAAACCGGTCGCCATACCCGGCGCGGCGCTATTTATTATCGCCTCGGTGTTCTGTTCACTGGCTGAAACCAGCACGTTATTTCTTGCCGGGCGATTTCTGCAGGGACTGGGCGCGGGTTGTTGTTACGTGGTGGCGTTCGCCATTTTACGTGACACACTGGACGATCGACGCCGGGCAAAAGTGCTGTCGTTACTCAACGGCATTACCTGCATCATTCCGGTGTTAGCGCCAGTGCTCGGACATCTGATTATGCTTAAATTCCCGTGGCAGAGTCTGTTCTGGGCGATGGCAATGATGGGCATCGCGGTACTGATATTGTCTTTGTTTATCTTAAAAGAAACGTGCCCTGCCGCCCCCGCAGCTTCTGACAAACCACGAGAAAATAGCGAGTCGCTGCTTAATCGGTTTTTCCTCAGCCGTGTTGTTATCACCACCCTCAGCGTTTCGGTGATCCTCACCTTCGTGAATACGTCGCCTGTATTGATGATGGAAATCATGGGTTTTGAGCGCGGAGAATACGCCACCATTATGGCGCTGACCGCAGGCGTCAGCATGACCGTTTCATTCTCCACGCCGTTTGCATTGGGAGTTTTTAAGCCGCGAACGCTGATGATCACCTCGCAGGTGTTATTCCTGGCGGCGGGTATCACCCTTGCCATTTCACCTTCCCACGTGATTTCTCTGTTTGGCATCACGCTGATTTGCGCCGGTTTTTCGGTGGGCTTCGGCGTGGCAATGAGTCAGGCATTAGGCCCGTTTTCGTTGCGCGCAGGCGTAGCCAGCTCGACCTTAGGCATCGCACAGGTTTGCGGTTCATCACTGTGGATTTGGCTGGCGGCGGTGGTCGGTGTCGGTACATGGAATATGCTGATCGGGATTCTGATTGCCTGTAGCATAGTGAGCCTGTTGCTGATTATGCTCGTCACTCCTGGACGCCCTGTTACCGCTCATGAAGAAATCCATCACCACTCTTGACCTTAATTTGCTGCTCTGCCTGCAACTACTGATGCAGGAGCGCAGCGTAACCAAAGCGGCGAAGCGGATGAACGTAACGCCTTCGGCGGTGAGCAAGTCATTGGCAAAACTTCGGGCATGGTTTGATGATCCGCTCTTTGTGAATTCACCGCTGGGTCTGACGCCTACACCGCTGATGGTCAGCATGGAACAAAATCTGGCGGAATGGATGCAAATGAGCAACCTGCTGCTGGATAAACCGCATCACGAAACGCCGCGCGGCCTGAAGTTTGAGCTGGCGGCGGAGTCGCCGCTGATGATGATCATGTTTAACGCGCTATCAAAACAGATCTACCAGCGTTACCCACAGGCGACTATTAAATTACGCAACTGGGATTACGATTCGCTGGATGCGATTACCCGTGGCGAAGTGGATATCGGCTTTTCTGGTCGTGAAAGCCATCCCCGTTCGCGGGAGCTACTAAGTTCACTGCCGTTATCCATTGATTATGAAGTGCTGTTTAGTGATGTACCCTGCGTCTGGCTACGCAAAGATCATCCGGCACTACGTGAAGCGTGGGATCTGGATACCTTTTTACGTTATCCGCATATCAGCATTTGCTGGGAACAGAGCGATACCTGGGCGCTGGACAATGTGTTACAGGAGCTAGGCCGAGAACGTACGATTGCCATGAGTCTGCCAGAATTTGAGCAGGCGCTATTTATGGCGGCGCAGCCCGACAATATGCTACTGGCAACCGCGCCGCGCTACTGTCAGTACTACAATCAGCTCCACCAACTGCCGTTGGTTGCTCTTCCTCTCCCGTTTGACGAAAGCCAGCAAAAAAAGCTGGAAGTACCGTTTACTCTGCTGTGGCACAAACGGAATAGCCATAACCCAAAGATCGTCTGGTTACGGGAAACCATAAAAAATATTTACGCCTCGATAGCATAATAAAATCGTATAAAACGCGACCATATTTCACGATGGAATGTAAAAAACATGTAATAAACTTATCCAAATCGAACTTTTCGCCTCTTTGGTCTGTCCATAGTTCCAGCAAATGATTACTCTTGTATTCATAATGGACCATTAAGCATGGAGCGAAAAATGGCGACTCACTTTGCCCGAGGGATTTTAACGGAAGGACATCTGATATCTGTTCGTCTCCCCTCCCGGTGTCATCAAGAAGCCCGAAATCTACCCCCTCATCGTCAAAGTCGTTTTCTGGCGTCCAGAGGTTTACTCGCAGAACTGATGTCTATGCTGTATGGCATAAGCGAATTACCAGAGATCGTCACCCAGGCTAAAGGAAAGCCGGTTTTCCTCGATAAAAATTTGCCATCATTTTCAATATCCTATGCCGGAAATATGGTCGGCGTGGCGTTAACAACCGAAGGTGAGTGTGGTCTTGATATGGAGCTACAGCGCGCGACACGCGGGTTTCATAGTCCCCACGCACCCGATAACCCTATTTTTTCCAGCAATGAATCGTTATGGATCAGTAAGCAGAACGATCCTAACGAAGCGCGGGCGCAACTGATCACTTTGCGCCGAAGCGTGCTAAAACTTACCGGCGATGTACTGAATGACGACCCGCGCGATCTGCAATTGCTGCCCATTGCCGGACGCCTGAAATGTGCCCATGTAAATCATGTAGAAGCGTTATGCGACGCAGAGGACGTGCTGGTGTGGTCCGTGGCGGTCACTCCAGCGATTGAGAAGCTCAGTGTCTGGGAGTTAGATGGTAAGCAAGGCTGGAAAAGTCTGCCGGATATTCACAGTCGCGCCAACAACCCCACCAGCCGGATGATGCGTTTTGCCCAGCTCTCTACCGTGAAGTCTTTTTCGCCAAATTGATAGACAACCACAGGAGTCATCATGTCTGAAAAATTGAAGGTAGTTACGTTACTGGGGAGCCTGCGCAAAGGCTCATTTAATGGCATGGTTGCACGTACACTGCCGAAAATTGCCCCTGCGGGTATGGAAGTCAATGCGTTACCTTCCATTGCCGACATTCCCCTGTATGACGCTGACGTACAGCAGGAAGAAGGTTTTCCAGCGACAGTTGAAGCTCTGGCGGAACAGATCCGTCAGGCTGACGGCGTAGTGATCGTCACGCCGGAATATAACTACTCCGTGCCGGGCGGACTGAAAAATGCCATCGACTGGCTATCTCGCCTGCCGGATCAACCGCTGGCCGGTAAACCGGTGTTGATTCAGACCAGCTCAATGGGCGTGATTGGCGGCGCGCGCTGTCAGTATCACCTGCGCCAGATTCTGGTTTTTCTCGACGCGATGGTAATGAACAAACCGGAGTTTATGGGCGGTGTGATTCAGAACAAAGTCGATCCACAAACCGGAGAAGTGATTGATCAAGGAACACTGGATCATCTGACCGGACAATTGACCGCATTTGGCGAGTTTATTCAGCGGGTGAAACTCTAAATAAAAAAACCCGCCAGCGGTAACTCATGGCGGGTTTTTTTAACGAGTTATCGATTTTAGTGGGCGTCGATAAACACAATCTTCAGGATAAACAGCAGCGCAACGATGATTACGCACGGGCTTAGATCACGCAGACGTCCGGTGCCGATTTTCATTACGCAGTAGGAAATGAAGCCCAGCGCGATACCTTCGGTAATAGAAAAGCTGAACGGCATCATCACGGCGGTAATAAACGCCGGAACAGATTCAGTAAGATCCTGCCATTTCACGCGAGCAAGACTTGAAGTCATTAGTACGCCCACGTAGATCAGCGCGCCAGCAGCGGCATAGCCAGGCACCATTCCCGCCAACGGTGACAGGAAGATAACCAGCAGGAATAGCAGGCCGACAACCACTGCCGTCAGACCGGTACGACCGCCAACGGAAACGCCGGAAGAAGACTCAATGTACGCCGTGACGGAAGATGTACCGATAAATGAACCGGTAACAGAAGAGATACTGTCGACATACAGCGCCTGCTTCATGCGCGGAAATTTACCTTTCTCATCCGCCAGACCCGCTTTATCGGTCACGCCAATCAACGTACCGGAAGAGTCAAACAGGTTGACCAGCATGAAAGAGAAAATCACCCCTGCCAGTCCGAGGTTAAACGACCCGGCCAAATCCACATGACCCACGACCGTCATCACGCTCGGCGGTGCGGAGACAATGCCGTTGTAGTGCACATCACCCAGCATCCAGCCCAGCAGCGTCGTCACCACGATGGAAACCAGTACCGCCGCGTGAATGTTGCGCGAGGCCAGAATAGCAATGATGAAGAAGCCGAGGATACCTAGCAGCACGCTGTGAGAAGTCAGGTTACCGATGCTAACCAACGTTTCCGGGTTAGCGACAATAACACCTGCGTTTTTCAGCCCCATCATACCAATGAACAGGCCGATACCGCTGGTGATCCCCACACGCAGACTCACCGGAATGTTGGCAATCATCCAGTAGCGAACGCGGAAAATCGTCAGTAACAGCAGACCAATCGCGCCCCAGAAGATTGCGCCCATCCCGACCTGCCATGGCAAGCCCATCGCCTGCACAACGACAAAAGCGAAGAACGCATTCAGACCCATAGCGGGAGCCAGCGCGACTGGCAGGTTAGCAAACAGCCCCATCAGAATACTGCCGAACGCAGCAATCAGACAGGTGGTGACGAAGACGGCGCTGGTATCCATGCCAGCGACGCCGAGAATTTGCGGGTTAACAAAAACGATGTAAACCATCGTCAGGAAGGTGGTAAAACCAGCGATCACTTCGGTCCGTGCCGTCGTGCCATGTTCGCGCAGTTTAAACACGCGTTCCAGCATCCCCTGGCCAGAAGCCTGGGTTGTGTGTTGTTGACTCATTATCTATTTCCGAACAAGGAGGGAAAATCCGTCGCTATCGTATACCAAAATGAGACAATATGGACGGCTGAAGATAATTTTTTTTCATTGTATTTGCTTATACGGCAACGATTGCGTCGCGCCAATCTGCATGACGAAAACGTTAAACTAACGATAAAGGAAAGACATGTCCCAGATAGAAGCGGTATTTTTCGACTGTGACGGTACGCTGGTCGATAGCGAGGTCATTTGCTCTCGCGCCTATGTCACAATGTTCAGGGAATTTGGCATTCACGTTGACCTGGAAGAAATTTTTACCCGTTTTAAAGGCGTAAAACTCTACGAAATCATCGACATCATTAGCAAAGAACAGGGCGTAGAAATAGTTCGTGCCGATGCCGAGCACGTTTACCGTGCGGAAGTGGCGCGTCTGTTTGATAGCGAACTGGAGGTGATTGCGGGTGCTAACGAATTGCTGGCGAGCGTTAACGTGCCGATGTGCGTCGTCTCTAACGGCCCGGTCAGCAAAATGCAACATTCGCTTGGCAAACTCAATATGCTGCACTATTTCCCGGAAAAACTGTTCAGCGGTTACGACATCCAACGCTGGAAGCCCGATCCGGCGTTAATGTTCCATGCTGCAAAAGCGATGAATGTGAACGTTGAAAACTGCATTCTGGTTGATGACTCCAGCGCCGGTGCGCAGTCAGGAATCGATGCCGGTATGGAAGTGTTTTACTTCTGCGCTGACCCGCACAATAAGCCGATCGTTCATCCGAAAGTCACTACTTTTACCCATCTTTCACAGTTACCAGAACTCTGGAAGGCTCGCGGCTGGGATATCACTCAGTAAATAAAGAGACCGGTGATATATCTCACCGGTCAGATTACGTACTCGCAGATTGCCGGATGCGGTATACGCTTAGCGTGACGCTTTCGGATCTTTCTCTGCCAGCAGTTTATCCAGTTCATCGCCGCCGACGTGACGGAAATCCTGACCCTTCACGTAGTAGAAGATGTATTCACAGATATTCTGGCAGCGGTCGCCGATACGCTCGATGGAGCGCGCGCAGAACAGCGCGGTAAGTACGCTCGGAATGGTACGCGAATCTTCCATCATGTAGGTCATCAGTTGACGAACAATACCTTCGTACTCCTGATCGACTTTTTTATCTTCACGATAAATTCGTACCGCTTCGTCAATATCCATGCGCGCGAACGCGTCCAGCACGTCATGCAGCATCTGGATTGTGTGACGCCCCAGCGACTCCAGACTCACCAGCAACGGCTGATGCTGCTGGGAGAATTTCTCCAGCGCAGTACGGCAGATTTTGTCCGCCACGTCGCCAATACGCTCTAGCTCGGCAATGGTTTTGCTGATCACCATAACCAGTCGCAGGTCGCTCGCCGTCGGCTGACGTTTGGCAATAATGCGCACGCAGGCTTCATCGATCGCCACTTCCATCATGTTGACGTTTTTGTCGCCTTCGATCACACGCTTCGCCAGATCGCTGTCCTGGTTGTGCATGGCGGTGATGGCATCAGTAAGCTGTTGCTCCACCATGCCGCCCATGGTCATCACCTGCGTGCGGATACTTTCCAGTTCGGCGTTGAACTGGCCGGAAATATGTTTATTAAGATTGAGACTGTCCATAACGCACTCCTGAATCAACCGTAACGACCGGTGATGTAGTCTTCTGTTTGTTTCTTCGCTGGCTTGGTGAACAGATCGTCCGTGTTGCTGAACTCAATCAATTCGCCCATATACATAAATGCCGTGTGGTCGGAACAACGCGCAGCCTGCTGCATGTTGTGGGTGACGATCACCACGGTGTAATCCTGCTTCAGTTCGGTAATCAGCTCTTCAATACGCCCGGTGGAGATAGGGTCGAGTGCCGAACACGGTTCATCGAGCAGCAGCACTTCCGGGCGAATGGCGATACCACGAGCAATGCACAGACGCTGTTGCTGACCACCAGAGAGAGAGTAACCGCTCTGGTGCAATTTATCTTTGGTTTCGTTCCACAATGCGGCCTTGGTCAATGCCCACTGTACGCGCTCGTCCATGTCGGCACGAGAGAGCTTCTCAAACAGACGGACACCAAAAGCGATGTTGTCGTAAATGGACATCGGGAACGGCGTCGGTTTCTGGAACACCATGCCCACTTTCGCACGAAGCAGGGCGATATCCTGAGTGTTAGTCAGGATGTTGTCGCCATCGAGCAGAATTTCACCTTCCGCACGCTGATCCGGGTACAGTTCAAACATTTTATTGAAGGTACGCAGCAGCGTCGATTTACCGCAGCCGGACGGCCCGATAAACGCCGTAACCTGGTTTTTAGCGATATCCAGGTTGATGTTTTTCAGGGCATGGAATTTGCCGTAGTAGAAGTTCAAATTACGAACCTGAATTTTACTCGGGGCAGTTTCAACCATACTCATTGCAATCTTTTCCTCATCGTGCCTGATGCACTTCGCTAATCAGGCTTACCGTAGGCCGGATAAGGCGCTCACGCCGCATCCGGCAAAGTGTTAACCGTGTTTATTCTTCGCAAAAACAACGCGCGCCAGAATGTTCAGCAGCAGGACGCACAGGGTGATGATCAATACCCCGGCCCAGGCCAGTTGCTGCCATTCCGCAAATGGGCTCATCGCAAACTTAAAGATCGTCACCGGCAGGTTGGCAATCGGCTGCATCATGTCGGTGCTCCAGAACTGGTTGGAGAGCGCGGTAAACAGCAGCGGCGCAGTTTCACCAGCAATACGGGCAATCGCCAACAGGATACCGGTCATGATCCCGGATACCGACGCTTTCAGCGTAATCGCGGAGATCATCTTCCACTTCGGCGTACCCAGCGCATAAGCCGCTTCACGCAGGCTGTCCGGCACCAGCTTCAGCATGTTCTCGGTGGTACGGATAACAATCGGCACCTGCAACAGCGCCAGCGCAATCACGCCCGCCCAGCCGGAGAAGTGCTCCATCTGCGCCACCACGATGGTGTAGACAAACAGACCAACCACAATCGACGGTGCAGAGAGCAGAATGTCGTTAATGAAGCGAATCACTTCTGCCAGCCAGGATTTACGACCATATTCCGCCAGATAAATCCCCGCCATGATGCCCAGCGGCGTACCGAATACCGTGGCCCACAAAATTAACAGGCCGCTACCCGCCAGGGCGTTCGCCAGACCACCGCCTTCGGTATTTGGCGGCGGCGTCATTTCGGTGAACAGCGCCAGCGACATACCGTCGATACCGCGAGTGATGGTGGACATTAAAATCCAGATCAGCCAGAACAGGCCGAAGGCCATCGTCGCCATTGAAAGCGTCAGCGCAATACGGTTTTTGAGGCGGCGACGCGCCTGCATTTTGCGGCGGGATTCCGCCAGCGCCGCAGTGGTTTGCATTTCAACCATAGCCATTAGCGTGCCCCCTCATTCTTAGCCAGGCGCATAATCATAAACTTCGATGCGGCCAGGACGATGAAGGTAATTACAAACAGGATCAAGCCCAGTTCCATCAGTGCGGCAACGTGCAGGCCAGATTCAGCTTCCGCAAATTCGTTGGCCAGCGCAGAGGTGATACTGTTGCCCGGCATGTACAGCGAGGCGCTGTCGAGCTGGTAGGTGTTACCGATGATAAAGGTCACCGCCATGGTTTCACCGAGCGCGCGCCCCAGTCCCAGCATAATGCCGCCGATAACACCATTTTTGGTGAACGGAAGAACGATACGCCAGATAACTTCCCAGGTGGTGCAGCCGATACCGTAGGCCGACTCTTTCATCATCACCGGGGTTTGTTCGAACACATCGCGCATTACCGCCGCAATGTACGGAATGATCATAATGGCGAGGATCACACCTGCCGCGAGGATACCGATACCAAAGGCCGGGCCGGAGAACAGAGCGCCGACAATCGGGATATTCGACAGGATATTGCCAACTGGCTCCTGGAAGTAAACGGCAAACAGCGGCGCGAAGATAAACAGGCCCCACATGCCATAAACGATACTTGGAATGGCTGCCAGCAGCTCAATGGCGATCCCCAGCGGGCGTTTCAGCCAGCCTGGCGCAAGCTCGGTCAGGAACAGGGCGATACCGAAACTCACCGGAACGGCGATCAGCAGCGCGATAAACGAGGTCACCAGCGTACCGTAGATCGGCACCAGCGCCCCGTAGATATCGTTCGGCGCATCCCACTCTTTGGTCCACAGGAAAGCCAGACCAAATTTCTGAATGCTCGGCCAGGAGGAGATGATCAGAGAGACAATAATGCCACCCAACATCAATAGCACAATCAGCGCCGCCAGTTTTACCAGCACGCTGAAAATTATGTCGCCCTTTTTACCCGGTGGGTTAAAAGCAGGCTTGGTTGCAGCCATAAGTTACTCTTCAGTTAAACGCGTTTACAAAGTCATTTTGTAATGCCGGATGCGGCGTTAGCGCCTTATCCGGCATGGTGTTTTATTAGTACAGCGGCTTACCGCTACTGTCTTTAATATTGGTCTTCCACGCAGCGCGAACCTGTTCTACAACGCTCTCCGGCAGGCTGGCGTAATCCAGGTCATTAGCCTGTTTCGCTCCGGTTTTGTACGCCCAATCGAAGAACTTCAGCACTTCAGTGCCCTGCTCAGGTTTCTTCTGATCTTTGTGGATCAGTATGAACGTGGTAGAGGTGATCGGCCATGCATCTTCGCCTTTCTGGTTGGTCAGATCCTGAGCGAAGGTTTTGCTCCAGTCTGCGCCTTTTGCTGCATTGGCAAAATTTTCTTCGGTCGGACTAACCGGTTTGCCATCAGCGGAGATCAGTTTGGTGTACGCCAGGTTGTTCTGCTTCGCGTAAGCATATTCAACGTAACCAATGGCACCCGGCAGACGCTGAACGAACGCGGCGATACCGTCGTTACCTTTACCGCCCAGACCGATCGGCCATTTTACGGTAGAGCCAGTGCCAACGTTGTTTTTCCACTCTTCGTTCACTTTCGCCAGGTAGCTGGTGAAGACGAAGGAAGTACCGGAGCCATCTGCGCGGCGCACTACGGCAATGTTCTGTGAAGGCAGTTTCAGACCCGGATTCAGTTTGGCGATGGCTTCGTCATCCCACTTTTTGATTTTGCCCAGGTAGATGTCACCGAGAGTTTTACCATCCAGCACCAGTTCACCAGATTTCAGACCCGGCAGGTTAACCGCCAGTACCACGCCGCCAATCACGGTCGGGAACTGGAAAAGACCTTCCTGAGCCAGTTTTTCGTCAGACAACGGCGCATCAGAAGCACCGAAATCAACGGTGTTAGCGATAATCTGTTTTACGCCACCGGAAGAACCGATACCCTGGTAGTTAACTTTATTACCGGTTTCTTTCTGGTAAGTGTCAGCCCATTTGGCATACACCGGCGCAGGGAAGGTTGCACCTGCACCTGTCAGGCTTGCTTCTGCAAACACAGAGAAAGCACTCATCGATAAGGTCGCGGCGACAACAGTTGCGACGGTGGTACGCATAACTTTCATAATGTCTCCTGGGAGGATTCATAAAGCATTGTTTGTTGGCTACGAGAAGCAAAATAGGACAAACAGGTGACAGTTATATGTAAGGTTTATGACAGTTTTATGACAAAAGAATATTATTAACTAACATGTTGATTTTTAATCATAAAAAAAGATGACTGATGTCATCTTTTTGTCATGGTGCCAGGAAAAAACGACGAAGAATATGCATAAGATGACAACGGCGCGTGGATCACCGTTGCCAGACTGCGGCTAGCGAATAATCTCAACGGTTATCGTTGCTGTTGCGGTAAATGTTCCGGGCGCGGGGCGAGCGCCGGTCAGACTTGCTGGTGCAGCAGAAAAAGTGACATGTCCCGATTTTTCACCAAAGACGTTTGTTTCGCCCATATCTGTCGGTAACTCCCCACCGTTAACTTTTATTTCTTTACTATTTTTATCGTAAATTTTAATGCCCACATTTGGATTTGACGTGACAACCATAGAATTATCCGTACTGGATTCAGTAGCATAAAATGATGTGGTGATATCGTCTGTATTCAGTAACCCCAGGTTTTCACACTCAATAGTGACGGTTTTAGTGATTTTATGCGTTGTTACCGCACTCCCGGCAACAGATGAAAAATCTGCGGCGGGTATTTCTTTAAAATCAAAATAAATCGGCTGTAAATTATTAATTTCGCAGGTTTGTGCCGCAGTGATATCGCCACGAATGTAAACGTCGGCCAGCGGTTGAGAATAGTCAACCGGCGTATCACGACTTATGGTTCCATACAACGTAGATATCTTTGTTTCAGGAATAATTAGCTTTCCCGCAAAGGTTTTTTTGATATAAAAAGAAATGTTCGCTTTCGCACCGCTGGAAACATTCAAAGGGGAAATACGGCCACAATCGTAACTGGTAGTAGGCTTATTAGGATGATACTCAAACGGGGCATTAACCATTCCAACCCCAAGAATATCAATTGCAATACCCACATCGAGATTCGGATTAAGATTATAATAATTCAAATTTGAGTGAACACCAGCAAAGATTAAGGCATCATTGATTATGGCTGTATAGTAAATATAGGAGAATCGATCTAAAGGCCCCGTATCACAATGACAGCGACCTGGATAAGAGGCACCATTAGTCACCGTAGTGTTAAATATTGAACCTACTCTGTTCTCGTTTGCTGTAATAAGATAGCCTGAAAAATTAAGCGTACTATGAAAAACTCCATTATCTGGAGTACATATTCCTCTGGGAGCAGCTAGTGTTACGCCACTAAAAGAGATAATAAGAACAGCCAGCCACCATCGTATAATATTCTTGTTCATAAAAATCCTTTTAATGACATGTCACGTCTTGCTCAATTAATCCACTTTCACTTGCAGGTAATGAGAGTGTGTAATCGAAGGTACATTTTGTGGTCGCATTTTCGCCCCAGGATAATGTTACTTGCCCCTTTTCAGGAAGCCCCGAGAGATAAAGCTCGCCATGCTCCCCCACAATCCCTGAGTTTGCAGAGGACGTACTTTGTACTGAAGCCATCGCGCCAAATGGTGCTGGCTTACCTTTTACATTCATGACTCTGAATAAAACACGGTAACCCACATGAGTAACAAACTCAGCTTTAACCACTGCGCCACGCGTCGGAATCATCGTCACGACGGTATTATCAAGCTCGATATTTGCTTTCGAGAAATAGTTATCACTGGATTTGCCCCTATATT
>NZ_PZKQ01000093.1:0-2782 GCF_003046645.1 Escherichia sp. MOD1-EC6475
AACTTGTTCGCACCTTCCTAAGTATTGCCGCCGATATTCTGAAGGCGTTAAACCCGTTTGCTTCTTAAACGCGGTATTAAAGACCGATTTAGAGTTAAAGCCTGAGGAATACATAATATCAAGAATGGTCCGCTTATCTTCCGGCATTGCCAGGAGTTTTTTAGCGTGCTCTATTCGGTACTCGCTGATAAACGTAAAAAAATTCTTCTGAAACCCGTTGTTGATAATGGCTGACAGATCGTGCGGCGAGAGTTTTAACTGATGCGCAAGCTGGCTTAAGGACAGGGTGGAATCCAGAAACGGCTGATTCCGGTGCATAAATTCTGCCACCTTATCCACCTGTTCAGCCCCCCGTAACTGCGGTGCTTTAACCGGCTGAATATTCTCCAGCAGGATTTCATCTGCCTGCGTTAGCCCCATAAACGCAGCGGGTTGCCGCAGCGCACAAACTAATAACGTATTAATAAATGCAAACCCCGCTATGCTGACAACGGGCAGTACCCAACTCGTTTTATCGGGTAGCCTGAACAGATAGAAAAACAGGCAGCAAATAATACTGACTATCCAAAGTCCCGAATAACCTGACAGCAGGAAGCGGAGCCAGAGCATTTGCTGGCGGGCAATATCGGAATAAAGATGCTGAATATCCGAATTAAATGACCGCAAACGTCTGAGGGAATAGCCAAGCCAGCCGAGAAATACCCCGTGATAGGCCAATGCAAGGGGCAGTGATACTGGCATGCCCGGTAAATCCTGCTGCTGTAAGAGCGTTATTTTTGCTGAGTCAGATAACGGAACGTACAGCGTGAAAAACACAATAAGGCCAGTAGCAAACGGGATTAAGTGTACAGCATGAGCTGGCCGGATTCGAAAATGGCGATACATCAGCGAACGGGTATACAGATAGATAGCCGGTGGCTGAAGCAGAGAGATAAGCGTACCGATATAGGCGTAGTTCGGGTGTAAAAAACTCACGCCGCTACCATAGAGGAAAAGTTCACCAAAACCGGCGGCAAGGGTCAGCAGAACGATCACCAATAGCCGGTTGCTGACTTGTATGATGTTAGACGGCAAAAGAAGAAAAACAGAGAGCAATGCAGCCTGCATCATTCCTGCTGCCAGAAGAAAAACAGATAGATCATTCAGCATGCACGAGCACCAACAATTTAAAACGAGATATGAGAAACGGACGCCACACACGCTTCGTGTCAGCAGAACGTTCGACTTTACGTTTCATACGTTCGAATTTATCAATTCGAACGACTCCCGGGTTACTCGCAAGTACTCTGCAACCAAATCGGCAGAGGACTGAAATTCTGCCTCCTTTAAACACAAAAAAGCAGATGAACAGGTCGAAAGAGACCCGGGAGTATTAATATGAAAAAGCAGAAAAAGACCAGAACATCCCTGTGCGCAAGCATTATGTTCCTTGCGGGAATGACCGTAAGCACAACGGCGTTTGCCCACTGCGACAGCATGGATGGGCCTGTGATCACCGAGGCTAAAAGCGCCCTTCAGGCGCGTGATGTTACCCCATTATTAAAATGGGTACCAGAAAACCGTGAAGATGACGTCAGAAAGGCGTTTGACGAAACAATGAGTAAACAAGGCAGCAGTCAAACCTCTCAGGAAAAGGCCCAGCAAAAGCTTTTTACCACCCTGGTACGTATTCACCGTGAAGCGGAAGGTGCATCGTTTACCGGTGTAAAATCGGCAGGTCATATTCCTGTTATTGTACAAGAGGCTGATGCCGCACTTCGCACCAACAGTGTTGATAGCCTGGTGGCAAAGGTGACCGCTAACATTGAGCATGCTATCCGGGAAAAATTTACCAAAGCCGAACTCAGTAAGCAGCAGGCGAATCAATCGGTTAAGCAGGGACGCGAATATGTAAATGACTACATTCACTACGTACATTTTGTCGAGGAAATAAACGAAATGGCGGAGGGTAGAGCGCCCGATACGGAGCATCAGCACTAATCATCATGCCCTTCAGAGATGCCTTTACGGCATCTCTGAACCGCGACGCTAAGGCTGTGCGAAAACGCAGCTCACCGTGCTAACCGTTGAACGATACTGAACGTTTCATGAGCATCGTTGTGACGGTTAGCTTCGGCTAGACAACCATAATATATTGATAAACAGGGAGCGGGATTCTGGTCTGAACCGAGGGCCTCAGCTTTGCCCTACGTCACTGCAACGAAACGACTAAAATCATGGTCAATGACCAGCCCAACGGCGTCACCTTTATTGGAGATAGCGCCAACTGGTGCAAACATTCTATCATCAATGTCCGATCACGGCCTGAGACATTCGACAAGCATTTTATGGTTTCAGTAAGAGTTTCAGTGCCAGCAAATATTTCACTTCGTCGTACCGGGTTTGGTCTTCCTGCAGCGGTAAAGGATCCTTATCCATTTAAACGCCAGAGCCCGGATAGCTGATTGATGCGATTTCCCTTTTTCACGCTCACGCTGGCTCGAGTAATAAAGTCTGGCCCAGTATGATGAGTTACACGTCTTCGCAGTCCATTCCACAAATGTCTGTCAGACGAACTTCGCATACTGCCAACGCCAGTGTCCCCTGGATTTTGGCCGCTTCGCTCGGTTACTGGTTCAATGCCTGTATAGTTTTGAGTTTTTCAACGCTGTTAAACTGGTCGCGGTTATCACCCAATGAGGCAAGCATGCACGGATCCATCGCGAGCCAGTGACAAGGCATGCACAGGGAAAACAGTGATAAATGGGTACTTCTGGCGATTCATCCTGCTCCGCTACTGAAG
>NZ_PZKQ01000094.1:0-8396 GCF_003046645.1 Escherichia sp. MOD1-EC6475
CTTGCTGGCGACGCATCCCCGCCGCGACCGGTGCCGCACAGCAGGTACACATCATACCTGGTAGCGAAAACAGCGTTCCCAGCAGCGTGCCGCGAAAGCGCGATTGCCCCAGCGTGCGCAGCAACCAGTCACGGGGAATCAGCACCTGAATCAACGAACCGAGGATCACCCCCAGCACCGCCGCTTTCCATACCGCGAGGAAATAGATCATCGCGTAATCCAACGCCGCTTGCCACGGATTAGCATCCGCCTGTGCGAGTATTGATTTACCGATGCTGTGGGTTTCGGCGGCGGTAAACGCTTTGCCGTAGTAGGGTTGCCATTTCACATACCAAAATCCGGCAATGACAACGAGAAAGAAAAGCGCGGGCTTCCACCACTGAATGGGCGTTGCCGCCTGAGATGAAGACTGACCAGTCATAGCATTCCCCAGGAATAAGTTATGATAATTGAGCGCGTGAATATTACGCTCACTATCAATCCTTGGGAATAATTATTCAGCTCTTTTGCGTAGTTCTGAAGAGCTTAAAATAGTCACCCCTTCATGTTCAGGCCGCATGGCTTCAGCCAGCATGACCCGCGCCACATCCCGTGCATCAATGGATTTCCAGTTGCCAGGCAGCAAACGAAACAGCGGCGCAAAAAGCGTTTCGTTCATCCTCTGCTTGCTACGATCGCCCAGCAACATCGACGGACGCGCAATGGTCAGTTTCGGCCAGTTCTGGGCGATTAACGCTTCTTCCATCTCCCCTTTGACGCGGTTATAGAAAAACGGCGAATGCGCGTTTGCACCCATCGCACTGACCACCAGCATATGCTGTGCACCCAGCCGCCGTCCGGTTAACGCGGTGTCCACGACCAGCGTGTAATCGGCATGAATAAATGCCTCTTTGCTACCCGCTTCCCGCCGCGTGGTGCCGAGACAACAAAACACAATGTCGATGGGATCGGTGACCTGCGCCAGCGCGTCGGTCAGTTGTGGATCATGGGGATTGAACACGCCTGGCATATCGCCCAACGGGTGTCGCGTCGGCGCGGCTATGGCGTTTACTTTCGGTTCGTTAATCAACATCCGCAGCAGGTGACCGCCCACCAGCCCCGTTGCGCCTGTAATCAGTACCTGACTCATCTTCGCTCCTTTACAGAATTGTCCGCCTTGCACTCCCCGGTACATGCACCAGGCTTAATAGTCTACGAGGTAATTATCCCCGATTGTGGGAAATTCGCCTCATCCAATGCAACAACGCGGAGGAAGCATGAGTAAAAAGATTGCTGTTTTAATCACTGATGAATTTGAGGATTCAGAATTTACTTCACCCGCAGACGCATTTCGTAAAGCCGGGCACGAAGTTGTCACTATTGAAAAGCAAGCGGGTAAAACGGTGAAAGGGAAAAAAGGGGAAGCCAGCGTCACCATTGATAAATCCATCGATGAAGTGACGCCAGCAGAGTTTGATGCCCTGCTGCTACCGGGCGGCCATTCACCGGATTATCTGCGCGGGGACAACCGTTTTGTCACCTTCACCCGCGATTTTGTGAACAGCGGCAAACCGGTGTTTGCCATTTGCCACGGCCCGCAGTTGCTAATCAGCGCCGATGTGATTCGGGGGCGCAAACTGACCGCCGTTAAACCGATCATTATTGATGTTAAAAACGCAGGAGCGGAATTTTACGATCAGGAAGTGGTGGTCGATAAAGATCAGCTGGTTACCAGCCGAACGCCAGACGATCTGCCAGCATTTAACCGCGAGGCGTTACGCCTGCTCGGTGCCTGAGCCGCGTAGCCAGACCAGTTTTTTACCAAAGCCCAGCGTGTTGTCGGTGAATTTGATTTCATCAAGCCGGATTTGCCATACCGGTGCCGACAACATTCGGGCAACCGGAAAGCGGCGATTGTACGCCTTGCGTGCGAGGTCGCTTTCCTCACCTTCCAGCCTGCGGATCTCGCCTTTAAACTGTACGCCACGGATTAACGCCACCGTTTTCGGCTGACCGTTTACCGTTCCGGCAACCGGAGCCTGCGACCCGCTCATCTGTGCATGACGCGTTTTATCTTCCGTGAGAATGTAAAGAGCAACCTTTTGCGAATCAAACAGATAAAAGGCGTTGGCGCACCACAGTTCCCCTTCCTGCTGCACACACCAGGTGACAACATGTTGTTTTGCCAGCCAATGGCTAATAGCGGTGAGTGTTTCCATTTTTGTTCTCTTTTATACTGGTGGCCTGACCTTAACATGTGACACAAACGATGACACCCTGGTATCTCTATTTGATTCGTACCGCCGATAATAAGCTTTACACCGGGATCACCACGGATGTCGAACGCCGCTATCAGCAGCACCAGAGCGGCAAAGGCGCGAAAGCACTGCGTGGGAAAGGAGAACTAACGCTGGCGTTTTCCGCGCCAGTAGGCGACCGTTCGCTGGCACTACGGGCGGAATATCGCGTTAAGCAGCTAACCAAACGGCAGAAAGAGCGTCTGGTAGCGGAAGGCGCAGGGTTTGCAGAACTGTTGAGCAGCCTGCAAACCCCGGAGATTAAAAGCGATTGAAATGATCGTGGTACTCAACCAAACCAGTTACGCCATTCAGCGCGTCATCCGCTAAACGATGTACCTGGAAGGCGCTTTCAGTGCCCGGCCAGCGGCAACGCAGATCGTGATGCGCCGCCAGTTCAAAGCCGAAACGACTGTACAGTGCCGGATCGCCCAGCGTCACCACTGCGGCATAGCCAAACTCATTAAGCGAATCAAGTCCTTCATAGACCAGTTGGCGTGCCAGCCCCTGTCCACGGTATTTTTCATCAACCGCCAACGGCGCCATGCCAACCCATTGCAGGTCTTCGCCCTGCACATCAACCGGACTAAATGCTACATAGCCAATGACCTGACCTTCGTCATCTGTCGCCACCAGCCCCAGCGTCAGAAAGCCATCTTCACGCAGATCGTGAACCAGCTTCGCTTCCGCATCGCTTTCGAATGAACGACGCAGCAAGGCATCAATACCCGGCGCATCAATGGGAATTTCTACTCGAATTAGCATGGTTCACCTACCGATGTCTGTTTGGTTTCAGGCGCGGTTTTCATTCCCGCCTCAACAAAATCCGCCAGTTGCAGCAGCATCATGCGTAAGGCTTTCGGCATTTGCTCCAGCTCAATGGCGTCCATCAGGTTTTTCACATACAGCCCCAGCTCCGTATCGCCTTCAATCACCAGCCGGCGCTGGAAGAAAAGCGTATCTGGATCCTGTTTACGCGCCGCAATCATCAGCAGATCGCTGGCGTCGGCACTAAAACTCACATCAGCTTGCGCGTTCTGGCTGACAACCAGTTTGCCATTCACCACCGAGGTAAACCACTGCAGATCAATATCACGCACATGAATACTTAACCAGCGACCTTCAAGGAACTCCAGCTCGCCGTCGTCCAGCGCCTGGCGAAATTGCCAGCTTAAGACCTGCTCAAGAACCTGGCGTTTTAGCGCAAATGGCGTCAGTTTTACCGGTACACTCAACAGAGATGGCCCCAAATGCACAATACGGGAACGCAGTTTATCCAACACGAGTTTTACTCCCTGTTTCAACAATCGTCCTATTTTGCCATATCAGGAAAATAACATAGCGGTATAAATCAACAATTCCATATGAAATTGCTGATACCACCAATACAACTTTAACTGCCTTAAATCAAAAATTGTCGCAGCAAGGTTAACTAAAATCCCAGTTCGTTAACATTTTTGCGCTTTGATAGCGCAACCTTCAGGAAAAATTATGGAGCTGCTCTGCCCTGCCGGAAATCTCCCGGCGCTTAAGGCGGCCATCGAAAACGGCGCAGATGCTGTTTATATCGGGCTAAAAGATGATACCAATGCCCGCCACTTCGCCGGCCTTAACTTTACCGAGAAAAAATTGCAGGAAGCGGTGAGTTTTGTCCATCAACATCGCCGCAAACTTCACATCGCAATTAACACTTTTGCGCACCCGAACGGCTATGCCCGCTGGCAGCGCGCCGTGGACATGGCGGCGCAATTGGGTGCCGACGCGCTGATCCTCGCCGATCTCGCCATGCTGGAGTACGCCGCCGAGCGTTATCCGCATATTGAGCGCCACGTATCGGTGCAAGCTTCGGCGACCAATGAAGAGGCGATTAACTTTTATCATCGCCATTTTGACGTTGCCCGCGTGGTACTGCCGCGCGTGTTGTCGATTCATCAGGTGAAACAACTGGCACGGGTTACCCCTGTACCGCTGGAAGTGTTCGCTTTCGGCAGCCTGTGCATTATGTCGGAAGGGCGCTGCTATCTGTCGTCGTATCTGACAGGTGAGTCGCCCAACACCGTCGGTGCGTGTTCTCCGGCTCGCTTCGTGCGCTGGCAACAAACGCCGCAGGGGCTGGAATCCCGCCTGAACGAAGTGCTGATCGACCGTTATCAGGACGGCGAAAACGCAGGTTATCCGACGCTGTGTAAAGGGCGTTATCTTGTGGACGGCGAACGCTATCACGCGCTGGAAGAACCAACCAGCCTCAATACCCTGGAACTACTGCCAGAGTTAATGGCGGCAAATATTGCTTCGGTGAAAATTGAAGGTCGCCAGCGTAGCCCGGCGTATGTCAGCCAAGTGGCGAAAGTCTGGCGTCAGGCTATCGACCATTGTAAAGCCGATCCACAAAACTTCGTACCGCAAAGCGCGTGGATGGAGACGCTCGGGTCGATGTCCGAAGGCACGCAAACCACCCTTGGCGCGTATCACCGTAAATGGCAGTGAGAAAAGCAATGAAATATTCCTTAGGGCCGGTGCTGTGGTACTGGCCAAAAGAGACGCTGGAAGAATTTTATCAGCAGGCAGCCACCAGCAGCGCCGATGTGATTTATCTCGGTGAAGCCGTGTGCAGCAAGCGTCGGGCAACCAAAGTTGGCGAATGGCTGGAGATGGCAAAATCGCTCGCCGGTAGCGGCAAGCAGATTGTGCTCTCCACGCTGGCGCTGGTTCAGGCATCCTCTGAACTTGGCGAACTGAAACGCTATGTTGAGAATGGCGAATTTCTGATTGAAGCCAGCGATCTCGGCGTGGTGAATATGTGCGCTGAACGCAAACTGCCGTTCGTCGCCGGGCACGCGCTGAACTGCTACAACGCAGTGACGCTGAAAATATTACTCAAACAGGGCATGATGCGCTGGTGTATGCCGGTGGAACTTTCCCGCGACTGGCTGGTGAATCTGCTCAATCAGTGCGATGAGCTGGGCATTCGCAACCAGTTTGAAGTGGAAGTCTTGAGCTACGGTCATCTGCCGCTGGCCTATTCCGCCCGCTGCTTTACCGCGCGTTCGGAAGACCGCCCGAAAGATGAGTGTGAAACCTGCTGCATCAAGTATCCGAACGGGCGCAACGTGCTGTCGCAGGAAAATCAGCAAGTGTTTGTGCTCAACGGCATTCAGACCATGAGCGGCTATGTTTACAACCTCGGTAACGAGCTGGCATCCATGCAGGGGCTGGTTGATGTGGTTCGTCTGTCGCCGCAAGGTGCTGACACTTTCGCTATGCTCGACGCCTTCCGCGCCAATGAAAATGGCGCTGCTCCACTGCCGTTGACGGCAAACAGCGATTGTAACGGCTACTGGCGACGGCTGGCCGGGCTGGAACTGCAAGCATGAATAAACAGCTCACTTTGTTAACAACTTTAACTACTCTTTAATGCAGTATTAAAGATTAATCGGTAACAAAGTGAGCTGTTATGACTGATAAAACTATTCCTTTTTCGCTACTCGATCTGGCTCCCATCCCCGAAGGTTCTTCAGCACGAGAAGCGTTCTCCCACTCTCTCGACCTCGCCCGTCTGGCTGAAAAGCGCGGCTATCATCGCTACTGGCTGGCGGAACACCACAATATGACCGGCATTGCCAGTGCTGCAACATCGGTATTGATTGGCTATCTGGCGGCGAATACCACCACGCTGCATCTGGGGTCTGGCGGCGTGATGTTACCTAACCACTCACCGTTGGTGATTGCCGAACAGTTTGGCACGCTCAATACGCTCTATCCGGGGCGAATCGATTTAGGGCTGGGTCGTGCACCGGGTAGCGATCAACGGACCATGATGGCACTACGTCGACATATGAGCAGCGATATTGATAATTTCCCTCGTGATGTTGCAGAGCTGGTGGACTGGTTTGACGCCCGCGATCCCAATCCGCATGTGCGCCCGGTACCAGGCTACGGCGAGCAAATCCCCGTGTGGTTGTTAGGCTCCAGCCTTTACAGCGCGCAACTGGCGGCGCAGCTTGGTCTGCCGTTTGCGTTTGCCTCACACTTCGCGCCGGATATGTTGTTCCAGGCGCTGCATCTTTATCGCAGCAACTTCAAACCGTCGGCACGACTGGAAAAACCATACGCGATGGTGTGCATCAATATTATCGCTGCCGACAGCAACCGCGACGCTGAATTTCTGTTTACCTCAATGCAGCAAGCCTTTGTGAAGCTGCGCCGTGGCGAAACCGGGCAACTGCCGCCGCCGATTCAAAATATGGATCAGTTCTGGTCACCGTCCGAGCAGTATGGCGTGCAGCAGGCGCTGAGTATGTCGTTGGTAGGTGATAAAGCGAAAGTGCGTCATGGCTTGCAGTCAATCCTGCGCGAAACCGACGCCGATGAGATTATGGTTAACGGACAGATTTTTGACCACCAGGCGCGGCTGCATTCGTTTGATCTGGCGATGGATGTGAAGGAAGAGTTGTTGGGGTAAGTGCATTTTCCGCGCCGGGCAGTCCCCTCTCCCTGTGGGAGAGGGTTAGGGTGAGGGCATCAGACCTCACCCTTACTGATACACCGGCAGCAAATTAAAGCTCGATAAAATATGGATCAGTGCATTGCCAATGCCAAACACCAGAATCAGGACAATCATCGGCTTGCCACCCCAGACGCGGAATTTCGGGCTACCGAAGCGTTTACGCGATGCGCGAGCCAGCAGCGCCGGAACAATTGCCGCCCAGATGGTAGCCGCTAAGCCAGCATAACCAATGGCATACAGGAATCCGTTCGGGAACAGCAGGCCACCAACAACAGGCGGTGCAAAGGTCAACAGTGCCGTTTTAAAGCGACCCAGAGCCGAGTCGTCGAAACCAAACAGATCTGCCAGATAATCGAACAGACCAAGCGTTACGCCGAGGAACGAACTCGCTACCGCAAAGTTTGAGAACACTACCAGCAGCAGATCCAGACTACGACTGTTCAGCACACCGCTTAACGCCTGTACCAGCACGTCAATATTGCCGCCCTTCTCGGCGATGCCGATAAACTCCGGACGCGGGATGTTACCCATCGTCGCCAGCAACCAGATGGTATACAGCGCCAGCGCCATCAGCGTACCGTACACCAGACATTTGACGATAGTTTTCGGGTCCTTGCCATAATATTTCATCAGGCTCGGCACGTTACCGTGATAACCAAACGATGCCAGGCAGAACGGCAGCGTCATCAGCAGATATGGCGCATAAGACGCATTGCTTTCGGCGACGTTGAGCAATGTCGCAGGCTGTACATGCCCCAGCAGGCTGCCGAAAGTGAGGAAAAAGGTAATGACCTTCGCCCCCAGCACAATCGCCGTCATTCGGCTGACGGCTTTAGTGCTCAACCACACCACAAACGCCACCAACAGTGCAAAACCAAAACCCGCCGCCCGTGCCGGGACATTTAGCGACATCTCTGCGAAGGTGTGATGCAAAATCGAACCGCTGGCAGAGATATAAGCGTAAGTCAGGATATAGAGCACAAAGGCAATGGAAATGCCATTGACCACGTTCCAGCCTTTGCCCAGCAAGTCTTTGGTGATGGTGTCAAAGCTCGAACCGATTCGATAATTCAGGTTAGCTTCCAGAATCATCAAACCGGAATGCAACATACAAAACCAGGTGAAGATTAGCGCCGCCATTGACCAGAAGAACCACGCACCGGACATGACCACAGGCAGAGAAAACATTCCTGCGCCAATAATGGTGCCGCCGATAATCACCACGCCGCCAAGCAGCGACGGTGACGTTTGGGTGGTGGTTAGTGTTGCCATAAGGGCTTCTCTCCAGTGAAAAATAGTGCGACTGCGTTGTTATGTGTTGCACTGTACCAGTACGCGAGTACAAAAGACAGAAAAAAAGCCCCGATTGTTAAAATCGGGGCTGTATATATTATTTTACAGATTGTGTGCGATGGTCAGCGTGTATTACGCATCACCACCGAAACGACGACGACCGGTAGAGTCATCACGACGCGGTGCGCGGCCTTCACGACGTTCGCCGCTAAAACGACGACCATCACCACGACCACCTTCACGGCGTTCACCGCTGAAGTTACGACCGCCTTCACGACGCTCGCCACCGACACCACGACCACCGCCACGACGCTCACCGC
>NZ_PZKQ01000095.1:0-3858 GCF_003046645.1 Escherichia sp. MOD1-EC6475
CAGCGAATTGAGCGGCATAACCTGAATCTGAGACAACATCTGGCAAGGCTGGGACGGAAGTCACTGTCGTTCTCAAAATCGGTGGAGCTGCATGACAAAGTCATCGGGCATTATCTGAACATAAAACACTATCAATAAGTTGGAGTCATTACCCGTCTCTGGATACAGATCCGATCATCTTCCTGCAGGTAGTTCAGCAGCAATTCCTGCCAGCGTGCAGCGGCTCTGCGCCATAATCCCCGCTGTTCGAGCACTTCAGCTTTTTTATCAGTAATCATATTCACCTCTGCTCTGGTCGGTCATGCTTTCTTCCCGGTATGTTATAGTTATTAAGATACTTTTGTCCCTATTCTGTTCCGGAGTGAACATGATTTTTGTCTGTTCTGTTGTACTGGCTGACAGGGCATTCACCCTGCAGTTTGCCGGGAAAATGCTGTCCCTTTCTGCAGGAGATGTGCTTCTGATTGATGATACTGATCGTGAGGATTTTCAGCCTCATGCTGCGCATATCACTGAGGTGCGGCTGGATGAAAATATCATCCGCAGATATCTGGAGAGTTGTGGCGGCAACCGGGAGGCCGACAACATGGTTTATTCTGGTTTCATCAGAGTGGCCTTTGCTCATCCTGCGTTGTTGCGTGACGTTATGCATCATCTGAATTCGGGAGGATTTGTTCATCCCGGATTTTCCGAGCAGATGTTTTTTTCCTGCATTGCTGTCTTTGCATCAAAAAAAGGCTTTCTTCCTTTGTTGCTGGGCGGAATGCTTTCTGTGGCCAGGAGAGTGAGGCATATCATCTGTACTGACCTTTCACGCCAGTGGAAGCTGCGGGATGTCAGCAGTCGTTTGTATATGAGTGAAAGTCAGCTGAAAAAGAAACTGAAGGAAGAAGGATGTTCGTTCACCGGAGTGCTTCTGGATGTGAGAATGGGCTATGCACGCCGTCTGTTACAGGCCCGTCTGCCGGTCAACAGGGTGGCCGCGCAGTGTGGTTATGTAAGCACATCTTATTTTATCTGCGTGTTCAGGGAATGTTTTGGCGTCACGCCTCACCGGATGCTGGCGCTTCAGGAGCACGGGCAGCATAAAAGTGAATGCTGAGTTTGAATTATTCTGAAGAACGGCGGGCATTTTATGGAAACGGCACATTTCCGTGTCTCTGTGGTCATTCCCGATTGCTGTTGACGCATCGCCACTCACCGGAAATGTGCCGGAATATTTTAATCGTTCTTCACTGTCTGTGTAAGCGGCTCGTCAGAGCCGTATTGATATTTACTGAGAGCTCAGATCAACTTTCCAGGGCAACAGATCGCGCACCCGGTTTGCCGGCCAGTCCGGGATATGTTCAATGACGTAACGCAGCCATTTTTCTGGCTCCACATTGTTCAGGCGGCATGTGCCGATCAGCGAGTACAACACCGCCGCATGTTCGCCACCGCTGTCGGAACCCGCGAACAGCCAGTTTTTCCGGCCTACGGCCACTCCCCGTAAGGCGTTCTCTGCGATGTTGTTGTCGATTTCCACCCAGCCATTACTGCAGTACACGTTCAGGCTGTCCCACTGTTTCAGCAGGTATGCGAACGCTTTTGCCGTATCTGAGTGACGCGACAGTGTTTTCATCTGAGTCTGTATCCAGTCATACAGTGACTGCATCAGTGGCGCAGCTCTGGCTTTTCTTGCCGCCAGACGCTGTTCTGCTGAACATCCCCGGACCTCCGCCTCAATGGCATACAGTTCACCGATACGCTGCAGGGCTTCCGTGGTGATATCGGTGGACGCTCTTGCATGCACATCGTGGATTTTTCTCCGGGCATGAGCCATACACGCGGCTTCCGTTATTCTGCCGGATTCGTATAACGCCCGGTAACCACCGTAAGCATCGGCCTGAAGCACACCGCTGTAACCGGCCAGGTGATTCTGTGGATGGATACCTTTCCGGTCCGGACTGTACGCGAACCAGACCGCCGGGGGCATCTGTGAACCGGCGTTACGGTCATCACGGACGTAGACCCACAGCCGGGCGGTCCGGGTTTTACCGCTGCCCGGCTCCTGGACCGGGACGGGGATATCATCAGCATGGACTTTACCGGGCATCAGCACATACTGGCGCAGGACGTCATACAGCGGCTCCAGCAGTTCAGCAACGGCACCTGTCCAGCGCCCCAGTGTGGCACGGCTCAGCTCCACTCCCTGACGACGGTATATTTCTGACTGGCGGTATAACGGCAGATGGTCTGCATATTTCCCGGTGACGATATGAGCCAGAAGCCCCGCGCCGGCATAACTGCGTGCAATGGGTTTTGAAGGCACCGGTGCCTGCACGATATGGTCGCACCGGCAACAGGCCAGTTTCGGACGTTGTGTTTCGATAACCTTAAAGGCGCTGCTGATAAGCTCCAGCTGCTCTGACACATCACATCCCAGTGGACTGAGGTCACCACCACAGACCGGACAGCATTCCTCTTCCGGCCGGATGACCCGGGTTTCACGGGGAAGTGAGGCCGGTAACGGTTTACGGGCAGAAGACTGGCGCAGGGGGGATGGCAGTGCCGGGTCATATTGCTCACCCAGCGTTTCTGCCATTTCTTCCTGAAGTGCGCTGATTCGCTCCTGTGCTTCCTGTATCTGCCGTTCGGTTTTTGCACGAAGTTTTTCTGAGCTTTTACCGAACTGCATACGCTGCAGTTTCGCAACCAGCGCCTTCAGCCGGTTGATTTCGGAAGCATAAGCCGCCACCCGCTGTGAGAGCAGGCGGTTGTATTCGGCCATCTGACGGATGGTGTCCTGTTGCGTCTGCAACAGTGCCCGCAGGCGGGCGTCCTCATGAGCAAGTGAGGTGTCCATATCCTCACTTTACAACGGGTTATATGCGGATTCCAGCGCGTTCCGTTCGTTTCGGGTGCTTCCAGTTGATACCTTCAAGAAGCATGGATAACTGAGCCGGAGTAAGGTGCACCTTGCCGTCGCGGATGACCGGCCAGACGAAGCGGCCCCGCTCCAGGCGTTTGGTGAAGAGGCACAGTCCGTCGCTGTCAGCCCACAGCACTTTTATCTGGTCACCCCGGCGTCCGCGGAAGATGAACAGGTGTCCGGAGAACGGGTCATCCTTCAGGACGTTCTGAACTTTTGATGCCAGGCCGTTAAAGCCATTCCGCATGTCAGTAATACCGGCAACCAGCCAGATACGTGAACCGGCAGGGAGAGATATCATTAGTGGCTGCTCCCTTTCATTTCGCGGATAAGTGTCTGTAATAACGCCGGCGTCAGTTTACCTTTAAGCCTGAGAGTTCCGGCCGGCAGAACCAGCTCACAGCACAGACTGTCTGGCGGTGTATTTATCTGTTCAGGTATCTGCACTGGTGCCGGGATTTTATTATCCGGCTCCGGAGTTAACGTCACGGGAAGCAGCGATGTTTCATGTTCGCCGGGCGGCTGCAGGCCGCCGTTACGCCAGAGATGCCGCCAGTTGAAGAGCAGGTTATCGTTGATTCCGTTCTCACGAGCTATTTGTGCGACACATGCACCGGGTAAAAGAGTTTGCTGAACAAGTCTCCATTTAAACTCCGGTGAAAATCGGTTCCGGCGGGTTTTCTCTGCTTTCACAGGCTGAGTCACTGTCGGGGTTGAAGGATATCGCCCCGGGAAAAGAGCCCGGGCCAGTTGCCCGCAGGAATATTCACCAGAAAGGGGTCAGTCAGTGAATACCTGGTGAAATCGCTTCACCAGAGAAAAAATGGCGGTTTTGCTGACACCAGTCTGCGTAGAAATGCGCGGGTACGACAGTGACTCGTCAAATCTCAGCTGTAGCACACGCAGGATCAATTCCGGATTACGGGCGTTGGCCTCAACACGATTTT
>NZ_PZKQ01000096.1:0-4649 GCF_003046645.1 Escherichia sp. MOD1-EC6475
AATATAGGGGCAAATCCAACTACTAGCCTGGTTAACCACACCAGAATTGTATCGAGTGTTAAAAAATATCTGTGCGCCATTGGCTGGGTTACCGGTAAATGAGCTATTGGATATTCTTCCGTCTTTAATCTCATCATCCTCTGAAATATCAGAGATTCCATATGATGGTTCGGATTTGAATTCTGCGGTTCCGGGAGAAAGCAGCCAGGCATTTTCCAGTGAATCAGCAGGAAGTAAATCCGCGCTGGCGAAATACTGTCAGGACATGACTGCACAGGCCCGCGAAGGTAGCATCGATCCAGTCACCGGTCGCGAGCACGAAATTCGTACTATGACGGATATTCTGCTGCGCCGTCGGCAGAACAATCCGTTGCTAACTGGCGAGGCAGGCGTCGGGAAAACGGCTGTGGTGGAAGGGTTCGCGCTGGCGATTGCCGAGGGGGAAGTGCCGCCTTCACTGCGTAACGTGCGGTTGCTGTCGCTGGATGTCGGGGCGCTGCTGGCCGGAGCGTCCATGAAGGGCGAATTTGAATCCCGCCTGAAGGCGCTACTGAAAGAGGCTGCGTGCTCGCCGCATCCGGTGATTCTGTTTGTCGATGAGGTTCACACCCTGGTAGGCGCCGGAGGTACATCCGGTACAGGTGACGCTGCCAACCTGCTGAAACCGGCGCTGGCGCGTGGCAGTCTTCGAACGATTGGGGCGACCACCTGGAGTGAGTATAAACGCCATATAGAGAAAGATCCGGCATTGACCCGGCGATTTCAGGTGTTGCAGGTGGCAGAGCCGGAAGAGGTCGCCGCTGTTGAGATGGTACTGCCGGAAGGGCGCGTCACGCGGTACGGGTATGATGAACAGGGGCTGGCGGTCAGCCGCACGGATGCGCGGGGCGGCGAGGTTGCGCTGGTGCTCGATGCGCGCGGTCAACTGACGCGTTACACCGACTGTTCAGGGCGCACCACGGATTATGAATACGATGAAGACGGCAACCTGACGGCGGTGACGGACGCGGAGGAGAAAACGGTACGCATCAGCTATAACCGTCTGGGGCTGCCGGAGACGGTCAGCCACCCCGGTAAACAGCAGGACCGTTACACGTGGAATGCGCTGGGATTACTGAGCAGCCACCGTCGCATCACGGGCAGCGTACAGTCCTGGCAGTATACGCCGCGCGGGCTGCCGGCAGTTCACACGGATGAAGAGAAACGGGAGACGCGCTGGCAGTACACACCGGAAGGGCTGGTTGCCAGCCTGACCAACGGCAACGGGGCGCAGTACCGGTTCAGCCACGATGCGGACGGACGGCTGACGGGAGAACAGCGCCCGGACGGCCTGATACGAATGTTTGTGCTGAATGCGGGCGGATTCCCGGTCATCATCCAGACGCAGGGCACAGAGGGCGGGGTGCGTGATGAGCGGCAGGAGCGTGACGCGCTGGGTAATCCCACCGACATCACCTTACCGGACGGTCAGCACCTCAGCCATCTTTACTACGGCAGCGGGCATCTGCTCCAGACGGCGCTGGACGGTATCACGGTCAGCGAATATGAACGTGACAGCCTGCACCGTCAGGTGATGCGCACCCAGGGGGCGCTGGCGACCTTCAGCGGGTACAACGCCGACAACCGGTTAAGCTGGCAGCGCAGCCTGATAACCGGCAGCCGGAACCCGCCGCAGGCTGACACACTCCCGTCCCACGGCGACAGCGTGACGGCGCGGGATTACATCTGGAACGCAGACGGTGAAGTCGGCGGCATCAATGACAAACTGCGCGGCTGCCTGGTGTTCAGCTATGACCGGAGCGGCTGGCTGACCGGGCGCACGGGTCAGATGTACGACCATGACCATTATTATTACGATAAAGCCGGCAACCTGCTGAAGGATGAGTATCAGAGTGCGGTGATGGATAACCGCCTGCCGGGCTACGGGCGTGACCGCTACCGCTATAACGAATGGGGCGAACTGACAGAGCGCAGGGACCAGCAGCTGGAGTGGAACGCGCAGGGCCAGTTAACGCGGGTTATCAGCAGCAACAGCGAGACGCGGTATCAGTACGATGCGCTGGGCAGGCGCATCAGCAAGGCGACCTGTGGCCGCCATACGGACCAGAGGGAACAGCCGTACACGCCGGTGGCGGCCATCACGGGGCGCGGAGAAAGCCGGAAAATCTGGTATTACCACACGGATGTGACAGGCACGGTACAGGAGGTGACCGCGTCAGACGGGACGCTGGTGTGGGCGGGCTACCAGGCGGGGTTTGGAGAAAACCGGGGCGACATCAGCAACAGCGGGGCGTACTTTGAGCAGCCGCTGCGGCTGCCGGGGCAGTATTATGATGAAGAGACGGGGCTGCACTATAATCTGTTCAGGTATTATGCGCCGGAGTGCGGAAGGTTCGTAAGCCAGGATTTAATCGGGCTTAATGGAGGTTTCAATCTCTACAGATATGCACCGAATCCGTTAATCTGGATCGATCCTCTGGGATTAGCCTCAAGTCCCAGTGCTATCTTGGGGGCTGCAATGGGAGGAACGCCAGCAGGCTATGCGGCACATCACCTATTACCGACACATATTGCTGCTAACTCTCCATTGATTCAGGAAGCTGTGAATAGAGGGATATATAGCCCAAATGGCAAAACGAATGGTGTTTTCCTTCCCAGAACAGTGGCAGAATCTTTAAGCACTGGTAAGCCTTTACATAGTGGAGGACATTTAAGTTCGTATTTTGATGCAGCCAGAAGAACATTAGCATCAGCAGAATTAAAATTAGGTGATCTCACAAAAGCGACTAATGAACAGATCTTAAGTAAGATACATGCATCCGAACGCCTGATGAAACATGCCCTGAATATGGATAAACTCCGGTTACAATCAACAGATCGGCGTGCGCCTGGAACTCATTCAAATTGTTAGGGGGGATTAATGAGGTACTTTTTTTTAGAATATAAATACCCACGAAAAGGTTTTATTGATGGGGCTGTAAGTTTTAGCCCATCATTGAAGGTCAACTATAGTGCAATTAAGTATAATTTACCTAATTTCATGATATCTGAAATTACACTTCTACCTTCGATAAGAAAAATGGATGTTGATTTTTTCTACACAACGGCATCAGTATTGTTGGTTTCAGACGATTTAATGATTGCTTTAGATGGTTTAAATATTGGGCAGTTTATTACTTCAGTGGTTAAATATTCCGATGGGTCTATAGTGAACAAAAAATATTGGGTTGCTCATAACTTAAGAAAAATAGATTGTCTGGATTACAATTTATCTGAATACGCTGGAAAAAGGATGGTGCTGGATTCCATACAAAATCCGCCTAGACGTATAGTTAAGGGATTGAAAAAAATAGTATTGGATGTTAGTAAAATTAATGATGCGGAGTTTTTTTTGCTTGGCAATTGTCAATATATGCCGAATCCAATTATATCAGAAAGCTTGTATGAAATATTAAAGAAATATAAGCTCAAAATAAATGCCACTCCAGTGGAGGATTTTAAGGTTTAGACGATGGATCGTCAGCCTAGCCACCGGCAACGGGCACAACGTCCGCAATGAGAGGCGAATATTCCTCTCTGTTATCTCGGATTTTCGCCAGTACTGACAGACAAAAATCCGGAAGAGCTGATATTACGACTGGATAATATCTTCAATAAACACCACACTGTCAGCGGTACGTAACCAGCGTGGCTAACGAATGGGGCGAACTGACAGAGCGGCGTGAGCAGCAGCTGGAGTGGAACGCGCAGGGCCAGTTAACGCGGGTTATCAGCAGCAACAGCGAGACGCGGTATCAGTACGATGCGCTGGGCAGGCGCATCAGCAAGGCGACCTGTGGCCGCCATACGGACCAGAGGGAACAGCGGCGGACAACGTTTGTGTGGGAAGGATTCCGGCTGTTGCAGGAGACAACGTGGCAGGGAAAGCGGACATACCTGTACGACGCGGAACAACCATACACGCCGGTGGCGGCCATCACGGGGCGCGGAGGGAGCCGGAAAATCTGGTATTACCACACGGACCTGACGGGAACGGTACAGGAGGTGACGGCGTCGGACGGGAGGCTGGTGTGGGCGGGCTACCTGGCGGGGTTTGGAGAAAACCGGGGTGACATCAGCAACAGCGGGGCGTACTTTGAGCAGCCGCTGCGACTGCCGGGGCAGTATTATGATGAAGAGACGGGGCTGCACTATAATCTGTTCAGGTATTATGCGCCGGAGTGCGGGAGATTTGTAAGCCAGGATCCGATAGGGCTGGCGGGGGGAATAAACCTTTACCAGTATGGGCCGAATCCGTTAAGTTATATTGATCCCCTCGGATTAACTACTGAAGACATAAAACTTAATCCGGGTGAAATACTTGTTAATCCTAAAGATATTAATTTTTCGCAAACCACTATTAATGGAGCTTTTGACACACCTGAAGGTAAACGAAGCGTACAATCAGCAATAAATGATGTCCGTAGAGGTGATGTAAAAGTAACAGACTTCCCAGCTATAAAAGTCGTAAATGTAAAAGGTCAATTAGTAGCCAGGGATGGTAATAGTCGCTTAGCGATTGCCATAAAGGCCAAGGCTAAACAAATCAAAGTAATTATAGAAAACAATGTCGACCAGTTGAGGGATTTCACTAGGGAAGGTGCGAACAA
>NZ_PZKQ01000097.1:0-479 GCF_003046645.1 Escherichia sp. MOD1-EC6475
GTAGTTATCCCCCTCCATCAGGCAGTTTCCCAGACATTACTCACCCGTCCGCCACTCGTCAGCAAAGCAGCAAGCTGCTTCCTGTTACCGTTCGACTTGCATGTGTTAGGCCTGCCGCCAGCGTTCAATCTGAGCCATGATCAAACTCTTCAATTTAAAAGTTTGACGCTCAAAGAATTAAACTTCGTAATGAATTACGTGTTCACTCTTGAGACTTGGTATTCATTTATCGTCCGAGGACGTTAAGAATCCGTATCTTCGAGTGCCCACACAGATTGTCTGATAAATTGTTAAAGAGCAGTCGCGACGCGGCTTTCAGCTCACTGTCGCGAGGTGGCGTATATTACGCTTTCCTCTTTCAGAGTCAACCCTGAATTTCAGGATTTTTCTCTTCAACCGAACCGGCTGTTTGTGTGAAGTGATTCACATCCGCCGTGTCGATGGAGGCGCATTATAGGGAGTCGTTTCAGGAAGACAAG